>DAOVQI010000048.1 GCA_030628785.1 Bacteroidota bacterium | reverse complement strand
TTATTTACCGCCAGATCATAAAATACCTTAAAAGTTTTGGAACCGTTCTCACCGAGCATGTAGGGGATAATTACACTGCCGATTTCGGTGAAGCCGGGTTTGATGATTCTTATATCCATAACAGGGATATGGATAAGCTGCTGGCTTCCGATGTAGTAATTGCGGAAGTATCCACTCCCTCGTTAGGTGTAGGATACGAAATAGGCAGGGCTGTGGAACTTCACAAACCTGTGCTTTGTTTGTACCGGCAACAAAAAGGTAAAAAATTATCGGCTATGATAGCAGGTAGTAATAAATTAACGGTTGTTGAATACAAGAATCCGGAAGAAACGAAAAAAATTATTGAGGAATTTCTGTTGGAAACTGGTAATTTGTAATTTATTGGAAAATTTTCTAAGGTTATTCGAGGTTCGTAGTACTCATGTAGTAGTCATTCATTCGGCTATGTTACTCTCACCCTCAATCCTTCCCACATTTCAGCTCGTGAGGTTCTCACTCATAACGTTCGTTAAAACGTTCGCCTCATGTAATTTGCTTCGCTTGCACTCAGCGTCATTTGTTCACTTCGTTCACGTCATTCGGTAGTCATTTGCTCAGGCTGCGCCTTCGCGTTATTAGGTTGTATATTAAAGCTTCTATCTTTCAAGCCCATCCGGGCTGAATTTTTTAATTTGTGCACTCTTCCCAGCCACTAAAGTGGCTGGCTATTACCTTCCAGTCCCTCCGGGACTAATCCCATAGATCCTCTACTATGTATTTCTATTTATCTCAATTTATATATATTTATTTGTCCTGCCTACTGCGTACTTTTATATAACTAAACTTTCATCTGGTTGTATTTTAGAGAGTTCCAATTTAGTTATTTTTCTTTTTTTCCAAATTCTTTGGTGGGGGACTGCTTACTGCCTACTTTCCCCTGCTTCTTTCTCCTTGCCTTTCATTCTTTCCAGACTCTGCCAGGTCTAAAAGACCCTGGCAGGTCTATCCTGTCCTAAACTTTGTATTCTACTCCTACCTTAGCCTCAGCCTCAGCACGCTGTCGCTGAAGCTTTAGCGTAGGCGCCCTTAGCCTTCTTCAATCAATGGGTTTCATCGTATTCTTCAATTTTTTTCAGGATAGGTTCTTCGGCTTCATCGTACATTTCCCTGATAAAATCATCATGGAAATTAAAGATCCTGTTTTCAAATTTCGTGGTTTCAAGCCTGTCGAACAACATGGCTTTGGCTTTTTCAATATCCTTTCCATAGATATGCCATGAGTCGGCATGCCAGTTCAATCTACCCAGGTTCACTACCTTACCGCTACGTTTGGCAATTTCATCTGCAATGATCTCCCTGTTAAAGCGGATAAACCCAAACATATTCATAAAATTCGCCCCCCAGGCATCGTTGCTCCTGAAGCGGATGTTACAATTTAGCCACTGAACTCCATCTTCATCTTCCAGAATCCGGTACCATAGAGATTGCAGGCAGGGAGGGTCATACACTTTCATATCCAGATTAGGCATCCATGTTATCATCTGGGCTTGCCTTGTAAATGGCTGGTCAACCAGTTTCCGGATAACATATTCAATCTGGTTTACTTTAAATCCCACATCATGACTTTCCGTTTTATTTTCCTTTAATTCCTTCCACGATCCATAGTTTATCAGTCTTCCGTGGTAGGTATATTCCCAACGGGTATCATCCGGGTCGTTCATATTCTTTACCCAATGATCCTTAAAGCCTTTAAGCTCCAGAACATACTCCTTGAGATCTTCTATACCCCCGGGAAAAGCTTTGTGTATCATTGGATCGCTTTCGGGTTCAAGTATTGTAATATTCATCGTACAATCAATGCTTAACGGATCACCGGGTTTGTCATATTGGGTTTCAAACCTTATGCCTTCATTGTATAACCGGACCAGCGCCGTTTCATACGCTTTGGCAAGTGAATTTTCAGAAACTACGAGAACAGGAATATTTTTCATGTTCAATAAAATTAATAAGGTGGAAAAAGCTGAACTAATATATAATTTTTTTAGGTAAAAAGATAAAACATGTAAATCATTGCCGATAAAAAAAATCGGATGGAAGGCACTTTAAAAAAGATTTTCCATCCGATTACGAAAAAAAATGGGTTAGAAACAATACAATAATTTTAAGGATTACCACTCTTCTTAACAATTAACTGATCAAGGGTAATTTTATCCTGAACAACCGGTTTAATAATTTGATATATTTCCTGGTAAATTTCGTTATAACGTTTACTGAGGTTTGGTGTAAAGTTCTTTCCAAAAACAGTATCTTCTTCAATTTCAACAGCTATTATTAATATTGATTCAGGTAATTGGTATCCAAGGCTTTCACCAAGTTCAACAGCTGTTAAAAAAGAAACATCGTGCAAGTTAGATAAATGGAGAGTTTCCTTATAATCTTCCGGTGTGAAATAATATACATCACCCGGTATACCATTTTTGGTTTTTATGCCATCAATGAAGATAACATATTGAAATCCCTGAATATACTCAAGGATTTCCAATCCTCCAACCCATGCTGTCTCATAGTTGGTACTGGTGTGTGGCAGAGATGATTTAAGACGTTTAACCAACCTGGGACCAATACCATCATCCATAAGAATTTCATTCCCCATTCCCAGCACCAGGGTTTTACCCCTTTGAATCCCTTCCTTCATTTTTTCAAATAATCAGAATCCCATCAAAATCGATGAATGATTAATCTCTTTTAACAGTCCGGATAACTTTACCGTCCTTATCCCTGAAATTTATCACCAAAGGCATGTCTCCCGGCAGCCGGTGTGTTGCACAGGAGAAACACGGATCATAAGCCCGGAATGCCATTTCGATCATATTCAGGATTCCATCGGTAACCTCAACACCTTTTTTAATCAATCCCTGTGCAGCTTTCTTAAGTGACATACAAATGGCTGCATTATTATTGGTTGTACCAACTATGATATTGGCTTTTGTAATAATACCCTTTTCATCAGTCCAATAATGATGTGTAAGGGTTCCCCGCTGAGCTTCAACGATACCGATACCTTCGTCAGGTTTATTGTTCAAAGGTACCCGCAATTCTTTTCCGGTAATATCAGGATCGGTAACCAGTTCAAGGCTTCTTTCAGCACAGTAAAGCAATTCAATTAACCTTGCCCAGTGCATGGCAAGTGTTGCATGAACCGGCTTCCCACCCAGTGTTTCATACATTTTTTCGTATTCTTTTTGTGCCAGTGGTGTAGCCATACCATCAGCAGCATTCAATCTTGATAGAGGTGTAGCATGATATACTCCGGAATCCAGACCATCAACAAAGCCCTTCCAGCCTATCTTCTTCAGATAAGGGAATTTCAGGTAGCTCCAGGGTTCAACTCTTTCAGCAATATACTCCCTGTATTCATTCTCAGTGTATTTACACAGTTCTTTGCCTTCAGTATCAACAACCCTGACTTTTCCATCGTAAAAATTAACCTTATTGTTTGCATCAACCAAACCCATGGAATGGATTTTCAAAGAATAAGGCCCATTTAGAATAATGTCAACATATTCCTTATTGCCCAGAACCACATCTTCAAATAGTTTCAGAGAGAACTTTGAAAATTCCACAAATCCTTTTGATTTTTCTTCAATATCAGCCCTTTGTTCTTCGGTTAATCCTTTTCGTACTCCTCCTGGGATAACCAGCACATTATGGGTTTGATGACCGGCCAGCAAGGCCTGAATTTCCTGGGCGATTCTTCTTTGTTTGAGGACTTCCGTACCGATCTCAACACCTACTTTCGCAATCAGACCAAGAACATTTCTCTCACCCGCAGGAGCAGTAGGTCCCACAACGAAATCAGGAGCTGCCAGTGCATAAAAATGAGCGATATGGCTGTGTATAAAATGGGCCATATAAAACAACTCACGTATTTTTTTTGCCGTTGGTGGAGGTTCGACTCCATAAACAGCATCGGCAGCTTTACCTGAAGCCATATGATGACAACCCGGGCAAACTCCGCAGATTTTTGTTACAATTTGTGAAGCTTCTTCAACACAGCGACCTTCAAGAAATTTTTCGAATCCCCTTAATTCGGGTACCTGGAAATAGACATTTTCAACATCACCGTCATCTTTCAGAAAGATCTCTATTTTTCCATGCCCTTCAAGACGGGTTATCGGATCAATGGTTATTTGTTTCATGTGTTTAAAATTTTATCCACGAATTACACTAATTACACTAATGAAAATTTAATCATTCCCCTATGTGTTAATTAACCTTATCATGGATGTTTCATGTTATTTTCCTCCTAAGAATTGAGCCGGGCAGACTAAAACGGTAGAATGTTCCGGCCGGATCATCAATTGTATCGATTACTTTTTCAATTGCTTCCGGATCATTTTCATCAATCATGGTAGCAATAGCCGACATCATTTTGGCACCGGGATCAGGGACATCAGGTGGCGGACCATAACAGCCCCGACAAGGGGCATTTCCTTCAATACAGCGAACACCACACCCACCCCGCGTTGCCGGCCCCAAACAAATCACGCCCTGTTCAAGAAAACAGGTTTTACCGTCATCTTCAATCTCAAAAGGTCTGTAAAACCTCTTGACCAACTTTTTATCACTCTTTTCCCGTGGACATTCATCGCATTGTGATTTATCAAGCGCTCCAACAACCGACCCCTTAGAAGGCAATTCAGCGCCGGTTACAATTGCCATAAAGACTTCAACCAAACGTTCTGTTTGAGGCGGGCAACCGGGTAAATAATAATCTACATCAACCACCTGATTCAGTGTTCGTACATCATTATAAAACTCGGGAAGTTCCAACACTCCTTCAGGTACTTTATATTCCGGTTGGGGTCTGATATTATCGGGATTTTCAGTCGACTCCGTTGTATCATATATACGTTCGAATAATTCCTCCCTGGTACTGAAATTGGCAAGTCCCGGAATTCCTCCCATATGCGCACAGGAACCGTATGCCACAAGGATTTTTGATTTTTGTCTTAACAATTTGGCGAGACGCTCATTTTCACTATTCCTGACAGCCCCGTTGTATAAAGTTAAATCAATATCTCCATCCGGCATTGCTTCAACATCCTTATACTTTATGTCGAGTGCTATGGGCCAGAATACCAGGTCGGCAGCTGCAACAACATCAAACAGCTTTTCATGAACATCCAGGACTGAAACACAGCATCCACCGCAGGCTGCTCCCCAGTAAACGGCCATTTTTATTTTCGGTTTTTCTTCTTTTGCCATAGATTTGCCTCCTCTTATGTTAATGTTTCAATTACTTGTTTCATTTTACAAGGACCAAGATTTTTAACTGTTTCAGTGTATGAATCCACCAATTCTGCAAATTGTCTTCCCTCACTGGCACTAATCCATTCCAGTCTGAGGCGGTCCTTATCCAGTCCCATTTGTTGAAAATATTTCTGCAGCAGGTGATACCTGCGCAAACATTTATAATTTCCTTCATGATAATGGCAATCACCAGGGTGACAACCACAAATCAGGACCCCATCAGCACCTTCCTTAAAGGCTGACAGCACAAAAGTTGGGTCTACACGGCCGGAGCACATGACACGTATGATTCTTACATTCGAAGCATACTTCATACGGGATGTTCCGGCAAGATCAGCTCCTGTATAGGAGCACCAGTTACATAAAAATGCTACAATGGTCGGTTCGTAACTCATAATTTTATACCTCCTGTAACTCAATTGATGTTGACATTAATCCCTCAATCTGAGAGAGAATTTGTTTATCGGTAAAGTGCCTGGACCGGATTGCTCCTGTTGGGCAGGTCGATCCGCAAGTTCCGCATCCTTTACATAATACTTCGTTAACTACAGAAACTCCTTTTTCTTCATCGAAACTAATAGCTGTATATGGACATACATTTACGCAGGTCTGACACCCGCAGCAAATATCTTCATTTACAACTGCAGTAGTTACTTCAACTTCAACCTGTCCAATATTAATGGTTGCCAGTATCCTTGCTGCCGCTGCTCTTGCCTGGGAAATGGAATCAGGAATATCTTTCGGTGACTGACATCCGCCAACAACGTATACGCCATCGGTTGTGGTAGCAACGGGGTCCAGTTTTGGGTGCCTCTCAATGTAAAACTCATTTCCGCACATGCTGACACCAACAGCATGAGCAATATCCCTGGCATTTTCCTGTGCTTCCAACGCAACCATTAAAACAACCATATCTGCAGGAACTTCAATGTCTTCGCCGGAAAGCAATTCGTTAAATTCAATGAGCATATCACACTCATCCATTGTCTCCGCTTTTCTTATCCTGGGTAAATCATTTTTCTGGTCAAACATCAGGAACATTATATCCTTTCTTGAAGTTTGAGCATAAAATTCTTCACATCCCTTTCCGAATGATCTTATATCGGCATAACATTCGAAAATATTGGTATCAGGAAGTGCAGAACGAAGCTGGTTGGAAAATTTCAATGCCGTCATACAACAAATCCGTGAACAATACTCATGATAATCCTTATTACGGCTTCCAACACAGTGAATTATGGCAACATTTTTGGGTTCTGCCCCTTCCTTTGTAACAATCTTGCCTTTTTTCAGCATTTGTTCAAATTCAAGAGAAGTGATCACATTGGGCAATTTCCCATAACCATAATTTTCAATTCCACCCGGATCGTACGGTTTAAGGCCGGATGCTACAATAACATTCCCAAATTTTAATTCTACCTCTTTACCATCGCCTGGAGTAATTTTGGTTTCGAAATTTCCAACATAGCCAAAAACTTCATCAATCTGAGTATTCAGAAAGACTTCTATGTTCGGATTATTGGTAACTTGTTTGATCAATGGCTTCAGTATCTGGTCAGCGCTATACATATAAGGAAAAGTAAGATCCACTCCTGCCAAATGCCCTCCAAGCTTGTTTTCTTTTTCAATCAGAAATATTTTTCTTCCGCTGTTGCCAATTTCAAGGGCTGCGGAAATACCCGCAATACCACCTCCGATAATCATTGTGGCAGGATTAATATCCACGGTTCGTTTATCCAGTGATTCATGCCAGGTTATACGGTTAACAGCAGCTGCTACCAGCGATTTTGCTTTCCTTGTAGCTTCACCCCGGTCAGTATGTACCCAGGATACCTGTTCACGTATATTCGCCATTTCAAACATATAGGGATTCAAACCGGCATTTTGCAGCGCTTTCCGGAAAGTTAATTCGTGTATCCGGGGCGAACATGCTGATACAACCACACGGTCTAAATTGTGCTCTTTGATATCTTTTATGATGAGCTCCTGCCCGGGATCAGAACACATATATTTATAATCCTTGGCGATGACAACATTGGGTAATTT
The DNA here is from genome assembly GCA_030628785.1 of Bacteroidota bacterium. Lineage (GTDB taxonomy): Bacteria > Bacteroidota > Bacteroidia > Bacteroidales > VadinHA17 > CAZEWS01. Next base: position 5,347 of record DAOVQI010000048.1, on the reverse strand, counting down.
TCCAATTTCTTTGGCTACATCCACAACATCAACCATTTTGGCAATGTTGGTTCCGCACCAGCATACGTATACGCCTATTCTTTTTTCTTCTTCCATTTTTCTTCAAATTTTGAATTATGCTGCAGTTGCCAGCTTTTTAATAAGAGCTGCTTTTTTAAGGTTTGCAAAAGAAACTGCAAACGAACGGTACAGAAAATGAGTCCACTTTCCAAATGGTACAAGTAACATTCCCCATTGAGAAACGACTATTAAATGGACCATATATATCCAAAAATGGTCATTTAGCAGATCAATATCTATAAAGAGACGAACCAGAAATGCCGTAAATCCCATTAAAAACAGCCAAATGATAAAAAACCAATCTGTTGGCTGGGAATACTTGTTAAGTTCCCTGGCTTTGCTTAATCGGGAAATCATAAGAAGGAATGTAAAAACAAATACAAGGCCACCTGTTATATATCCCATATAAATAATTATCTGATTTTCTGTTCCGAACCAATCCAGGAACACCGTTATTACAAGCAGACCTAAATATCCCATAACAAGCAGGAAATGTTCAAGCCACCGGACTGTTTGTTTGTCACATTTCAATGTCTTGACTTGTGTAAACATATGTGTGATAAGATTTCCGATCGCTGCAATATATGAGCCAAAAGGAGCATTTACTTTAGCTTTTATTACCGTAAAATAAAACATTCGCAGAATGTTAGGTATTAATATTATGGTAAAAACAGTTAAAATCAGATAAAATTCCAAAATGTGTCCGAAATACATTACGGCCTCGGAGTTGAAGTCTTTAACAAAACCCATTGCAACAATACCAATGGCAACTAATACAAATGCAATTATCAATGCAGAGAGTGATTTGTAGAATAGACCGGCAAGACCAGTCCAGTCATATTTTGCAGTAAGCCACCTTCTTACTGACATCATCAATTCACCGGGATTTGCATCTCTCGGACAAGTTTCTGTACAGTCGCCGCAATAATAACACAACCAGGGTTCAACACTGGTAGCCAGCTTATCTTCCAGTCCCATCTGCAAAGCCCGTATCTCTTTCCTGGGAAAAAGTATGCCTTCCTCGGTTAAGGAACAAACGGCAGTACAATTTCCGCAATGAAAACAGGCATTCCAGGTACCCATGCCATATTGCGACATTTCTTTCATTAAGCCTGGGTTTACTCGTGTGCTCATGATTTTCCCTCCATACTATTTGAAAATTGTTTTGCTTTTTCTTCTATTTTTTCAAGCGGCATATCTTTAATGCTCTTTTTAATTTTTCCTTTTACAATACTTTGTAGTACACGAGCTGCAGCAGCAGATCCCTGAGCCACGGCATCAGGAATATCTTTAGGTCCCTGGCAAACTCCTGCTATTGTGATGCCACCGACAAATGTGTTGACAGGGTCGGTATTGTAATTTGCTTCGGTGAACCAGCCTTCCTCCTCTGTTGATATCCCAAGCATTTCAGCAAGTTCAGCCGCATCCTCCCTGGGCTCAAGTCCAATAGAAAGAACCACCATATCAACCTCCTGCTCGATGAGCTGGTCGTTGAGAATATCCTCACTCCTGACCATAAGCCTGCCATTACGTTCCTCAATTTTTGCCGTACGGCCGCGAACAATATGAATCCCCTCATTCTCGATTCGTTCATAAAATTCCTCATATCCTTTACCGAAGGCTCTCATATCAATATAGTATTCAAAAACATCAGCATCTTCCAGTTTTTCCTTAATCAGATGAGCCAGTTTTAACGAATACATACAGCAAACACGTGAACAATACTTATTATAATTTTCATCCCGGCTGCCAACACAATGAATTATTGCAAAGCTCTTGGGCATACCACTTTCAACTGAGAATATCCAGTTCCCTTTTTTATCCTGGCTTCTGAAATGAATATTACCTTCGGTTGGACCGGCTGCATTAATCAGCCGTTCAAGTTCAAGTGAGGTTATTACCTGTGGATATTTCCCATATCCAAACCGCTCTATTTTTCCGGCATCAAATGGCTTAAAGCCGGTTGCTACAATTATATTTCCTACAGTGATTTCCATTTCCTGGTCCTTTGCATCAAGATCTATACAACCTTCAACAGGGCATACCTTAACACAAACACCACATTTCCCTTTTAGTACATAAGTACAACTATCAGCATCAATCAGATATTTATTTGGAACAGCCTGTGGAAACGGAATATAGATTGCTTTACGTAAGGTTGTCCCATTGTCGAACTCACTGGGCGCTTTTGCCGGACATTTCTCCGTACAGATCCCACAACCTATACAGGTGGCAAGATCGACGCGCCTGGCTTTATTCAGGATCTTCACCTTGTAATTCCCGGGTTCGCCTGTAACTCCCTTGACCTCACTGTAGGTCAATATTTCGATATTCGGATGCTGGCCAACCTCAACCATTTTTGGCGTCAGGATACAGGCGGCACAATCGAGTGTAGGAAAAGTTTTGTCAAACATAGCCATATGGCCACCTAAAGTACCGGTTCGTTCCACCAGGTAAACCTTCTGGTTGCCATTGGCAATTTCCAAAGAAGCCTGAATACCGGCAATACCACCTCCTATGACTAAAGTATCCGGTTGAACATCGGTTTCCTCAGGTAGGGCAGCTTCTGCAAAAGTAACACCAAGCGCAATACAAAATAAAATCCCTTTAGCCCGGTCGATCTTCGTATTGTCAGTTGCACCATATTCTCTGAAACTGGCTAAAACGACGTCTTCCGGATTATTTCCAGCTATCACCATGGCGCCGGTCAAAAAAGGTTTTACCATACCAGGTGTATCACCCGCTACGACTATGCGTTTTAATTGTTGTTCTTTGATCAGGTCTGCCATTGCCTGTTTATCATACAACGGCACATCTGTAGAGTACCAAACGGGCCCTACTCCTGGGATACCCTTGGCATAAAAAAATAATTCATTATAATCCAAGGCCCCGGAATACCCGTTATCAACTTTTGTAAAAATAATTCCGGTCATTTTTTCAACTGTTTTATTCAATCCCGTGTAAAAATTAGATATACTGTGAAAAGCAGAATGTCGTTAATTGTATCACAATAAAAATAGAAAAAATGTGAACTTTTTCACACTATAACTGTCAGGATGTTATTAAACATATACTTAATATAATTAATTGATTGATTTACTTTGACTTGGTTTTGAAAAGCAATTTTTTCAAATCTTATTTATAAATATTCTTTATTTAAATTATTAAATTTATTGTGAAAATAGTAACAAAATGTATCTAAAGAATAATATCAGGCGGCTGCTTGTTTACAGGCAGTGTTTATTAAAATTAAAGGAATTGGGGTTCGAAGTGATTTATTCCTACAACCTGGGAAGGGAAGCCAGTGTGAGCCCGGAACAAGTGAGAAAAGATTTTTCAAAATTCGGTATCAAAGGGAAACGGAAGGCTGGTTATGAAATTGATCATCTTCTGGAAGCCCTGGATATCATTTTTAAAAAGGATAAAGATCAAAACGTCATTTTGGTCGGCATGGGGAATATCGGCAAGGCTTTATCAAATTATAAAGGCTTTGCACAACATAAGATCGTGATCTGTGCAGCCTTTGACATTGACCCTTCAAAACAAACCAAAAGTTATAAAATTCCGGTTTATCCGGTGGAAGATATTTCAAGGATTGTAAAAATGTACCATGTGAAAATTGCAATTATTGCAGTACCCAAACCTGCAGCTCAGGAAGTTTGTAACAGGTTAATCGCCAGTGGTATTCAGGGAATAATCAATTTCAGCCCCACTAATTTGAAACACCCGAAGAATATTTTTATAAACAACATTGATCTCGCCAATGAAATGGAAAGTCTGATCTATTTTACATTGAACCAATAGTACTTTGCAATTCAAATCCTGTCAATTCTTCCTGCATGTTTACCTGCTGAAGGTATGGCAGGCAAATTTTAACATAAAATCACAAATGACAAATCCCAAAAATTTTACCCCGTGAAATAATGCTTCGCATTAAATCTACGATTTATTTCACGGAGTGGAGCGAAGCTATTTCACAGGGTAAAATATTTGATGCTTGTTTATTGGAGTTTCCAGTTTATCCGGATTTGGCTGGATAACCCTATAAAAATTAATCGGGTTAGCCTGACTTTTGATTTTTAAGCCACTTATACCAATGTTGTAATCCTTCTCCTGTTTTTACACTCAATTCAAGAATCTGCAGGTGATGGTTAACACGAAGGATATATTTCCTGGCATTTTTCATATCAAAATCGACATATGGCAGGAGATCTGTTTTATTTATAATACATAAATCAGAGTATTGGAACATGGTAGGATATTTTAGAGGTTTATCCTCCCCTTCTGTAACACTCATTATGACTACCCTTTTTGACTCTCCTAAATCGAAGAGAGCCGGGCAAATCAGGTTCCCGACATTTTCAATAATAAGGTATGAATTATCTTCTACCTCAAGTTTTTTCACAGCCCGGTTAATCATATCTGAATCGAGGTGACAACCTTCGCCCGTATTGACCTGTACGACCGGTGCACCTACAGCTTCAATCCGCATTGCATCATTCATGGTTTGCTGATCCCCTTCAATGATAAAAAATTTGACCTCTTTTCCCAGGTCTTTTAACGTTTTTTCTATCAGGCTGGTTTTTCCGGAACCCGGAGAACTAACAAGGTTCAGGGCAAGAATATTTTTTGCATCAAAATAGCCCCGGTTCCTTTCAGCAATTAAATTATTCTTATTCAGTATGTCCCGTTCAATAGTGATCTCTGTCCCATGCGTATGATGATGCGGATCGTGTGAATGGTCATGGGGGTGATCATTATCGTGTCCTGGTTTGTTATGATCATGATGATGCAAATAGGAATGGTCATGTTCATGATCATGTGCTTCATCTCCATGGGAATGAACATGACTATGAGAATAAGTATGCTGGTGTTCTTCCGGGTCTTCCGGTTCTCCGGGTTTTCGAATAAGGACTGGTTTTCCAGGTTCTCCACAACCACAAGTGTCGCACATAATGATTTGTTCTTGAATATATATTTTGGAAAGACAAAGCTACTTAAAAAATAAGAACATAGCTTCGCAAATTGATTAAAAAAGGGAATTAAGAACAGAACTTTGTAAACTAATCGAAAAACAGTAGATATGAAAGTTCAAAGGTCAATCCCGATAGCTATCGGGACAAAATCCAAAATAAATCCCAACTTTAAAATCCAAAAAACTAAACATGGCAGAAAGGAAAAAACCCTGCAACTTAAGTGAGCGATTGTTGTTATTTAGGAAAAGAAGTTAATCCTGCTTTTCAAAGCAATAGTTTTGAACTTGGGATTTGGGGTTTGGAATTTATTT
>DAOVQI010000316.1 GCA_030628785.1 Bacteroidota bacterium | reverse complement strand
TGGTGTTCCCATTTTTGTTTTTCACCTTTATACATAGGGTCTTCCGTATTCAGACTGCTCTCAATCGATTCGATTACTGCCGGATTCCGGTTTCCAACCGTTTCTTTTAAAAATTCACGGTATTTAATTAACATGGCTTTCAGGTCGAAAGCCGATCCGTCATCATGAGCTCCAACCATTATTTCAGAAGGAATGTTATTGTCATCAAATCTCTTTATGTGTTCAGAAATAACTTCGTTGCCGTCCAGGGCTTCAAAGTCTTTGGCTTTTGTAACTATCGCAACCTTAAGACTTTGTATGTATTCGGAGATTTCGTTTGATCGCTCTCTTACTTCATAGGCTAAATCTCTCCACGGGCCGGCTTTGGCTTCGTTTTCGGCTGCCGCCCTGTCAAACTCCTGGTATGTCAGGCTGTTTTTTACGCTAAAATTTGCAGTGGTTTTGGTAAGACCCGCATCTACCAGTTTAAAAGCTTCAACGGCTTCTTTTGACACATTTAGTGCTAACAGTGCTGTCAGCACCAAATACATCATTCCAATCATCTTTTGTCTCGGGGTTTCTTTTCCGTGAGCCATGATTTATATGAGTTAGGTTTATTTAACGTACTACTTGGTCATTACATTCATAGCAGAAAGCATATTGCCGTAAATAGTATTTAAGGCAGAAAGATTATCACTGAGTTTGGCAACTTCTTCACGATATCTTTTTGAATCCTCGGCTGAACTTTTCAGGTCTTCCATCATCTGATCCAGTCCGGAATACAAATCTTCTGTTGTTTTTAGATGTTCGTTTGTACCCTGAAGTTGCAATTCATATACTGCATTTAAGGCTGACAGATTTTTATTCAGGGTTTCCAGTTGTTCACTATAGGATTTACTGCCGTCCTGAATATGGGAGAAAGAATCAGAAAGTTGTTGGTAGTTTCTGCCGGATTCTTCGATCAGGTTGGCTGTTTTATCATATGATTCTGACAATTTGCCAACCGATTCTTTTAGATCAACGGATGATTGCACGTAGGTTTCAGTGTGTTCATTAATAGTTGAAGTGGCAGTTCTGATGTTGTCAACATATTCGTTGGTAGCAACAGAAGCATTCGAAATGTCTGAGAGTTTAGATGTTGTTTCACTCAGGTTATTTAATCCCTGGCCCAGCTTTCTAAACAGATCGGGTGTAATTTCAGCGCTTTCGATTAATGAATCGAATTTTTCAAGAGCGGATGAACCTCCGCGGGTTGGTCCCTTGTATTGCTCAATTTCATCTTCGTCACCAATACCTGCCAGTTCAGGATATACCAATGTCCAGTCGACCTCCTCATGAAGAGGTTCAAAGGCAGAAAAGAAGAATATACAAGCCTCAGTCAACAAGCCTACTGACAGTAATGTGCCGGCAAAAGGCCAGTGCATAATTTTAAAAAGGGCTCCGACGATAACAATTGAGGCACCCAAACCATAAAGCTTTGCCATGAAATTTTTCCAACCACTGCTTTGTACTATTTCTGATAAATTCATAGTTTTTATTTTTTAGTTAATCATTCATTATTTGTAACCCATATAAGGCCTGACATTTCTAAATCCAATAAATGCTTTTGCGGAATCCAGGTATTCATAGTCTCTGGTACTGGTTTGCATGTAATATGCAATATCTTTCCAGGATCCGCCACGAATAACTTTTCTTTTTAATACAGGAGGATCATCCGGTCTTGCGTTGAATTTATAATCAGGATTCATATCGTGCGAAAACACATATGCTGATTCATCATAGGCACTGGATGTCCATTCAGCGAGATTGCCGGCCATATCGTATAAATGGAATTCATTTGGTTCATACGAACCTACTTTGGCTGCAATTAAGGAACCGTCGTCAATGTAATTACCCCGGAGGGGTTTGAAGTTTGCAAGGAAACAACCCTCGTCATTTCTTGTATACATGCCTCCCCATGGGTACATTGAAAGACGAAGTCCTCCACGGGCTGCATATTCCCACTCGATTTCCGAAGGTAATTTATAATCCTGAACAAAATAACCACCCTGGCTGGTTAAATAATCATTCAGGTATTTAGTCCTCCAGATACTAAAAGCAGTTGCCTGTTTCCAGGTAACACCAACCACCGGGTAATCATCAAAGGAAGGATGCCAGAAATACATGTTTGCCCAGGGTTCATTATATGAATAGGTAAAGTCCCTTATCCATACCAGTGTATCCGGATAGCAGGGTACCTCATCATGCATAATGAAGGAAGACCGGTCTTGAATGTCCCCTTTTTCTCCGGTAACAATATTAACCACCTCTCCTTCATAGGATTGTGTTGCGTAATTGTAACGGCTTGATTCTTTAGCGGCCTGTGTTAAATCAATCCAGAAATAGGTATAGATCAGTTTCCTTGTATCGATTTCTTTTCTGCCGAAAAAACGCTCATGTTCAGGGTAGTACATTTCTTCCATGATAGGTGGGATCAATTCATCCCTTAAGTCGATTTTAGTGTCCCAATCGAGTATTGGGGGATCGATTTCATTATCATCATCATCGACAGCGAAAAATCCTTCAATTCCGGCATCTCCTAATTTAAACCTTAATATTGAATCTTTTACATAATATACAAATTGCCGGTATTCATTGTTGGTAATTTCGGTTTCATCCATCCAAAAAGCGTCAACAGTAACGGTTCGGGATAAGGAATTCATAGCCCAGGCAACATCTTCATCACTGGGGCCAACATTGAAACTTCCCTGAGGAACAAAAACCATTCCATATGGATCGGGCTCAAACCATTTTTTCCGGCCCTGAACACCAACCAGCTCGCCGGTATATGAACCACCGCAACCACTTGCCAAAACCGCTAAAATTGTACTAAAAAATAGTAATTTTTTCATATCGAATATATATTTTATACTGCAAGTAAATTAAAATTTTTTATATTTCATAAAAATCTTACACTTTTATATCGTTGTGGACTTCGGTCAATGCTTAAACTGAAACAGTAGCTTAACATAAACTCATGGCTTCCGTTGCTGTTTTTTCTTATATCAGAAGTGGCAAAATCATAGGCATAGCCTACTCTCACGCCATTAAACAGTTCCATGCCCACCATACCAACGATTGCATCTCCTGCTCTGTAAGTAACGCCTCCCCAAATTTTTTTATTGTATAAAACGTTGGTATTTATACTTAATTGTGATGTTTTTCCATCAGAATACACAAATAGGGAGGGTGTAACTTCAAAAAGAGGGTTGTTGATGGGTAAATGATAGCCCGCAATGAGATAATAATGCCTTGTAAGATATGGAGTGCTGTTTGAAAATTTTATTTTTGCTTCATTTAAATGAGTGGTGGAAATTCCCAGGTATAGTTCATCCGTTTTGTAGTAAATACCGAAATCCATATCAAAAGCTATGTGACTTTCATTGTTTTCGGGGATTAGCGGATCCCCGCTTGGCTGGACGTGATAATCGCTTGAAGGAATAACCCATTTTGGCTCCAGGGCTTTATTGAATAACCCAATACCAAGACCAATGCCTAATTTCCCGGGACCGACATCCATCCTGTATGCATAGGCAAGAGAGAAATCCATATTATCATCGAAACCGGCTTTATCCTTCTGAATAATCAAACCGACTCCGCTGTTTAATTTGAAAAGTTTAAAAGGTGCATTAACCGTTAAAACAGTTGTGGAAGGAGCTCCCTCAAAACCCACCCATTGCTGACGGTTAAGTGCTGTTGCACAAATCATATCGTTGCTTCCGGCATATCCGGGGTTTATTGCCATTTGGTTGAACATTACCTGGCTAAACAGCGGATCTTGCTGTGGATAAGCAAATATATTGATTCCCATAAACATGTATAAAAAAAGATACCTCTTCATACAAAATTACTGTGTTTTCACCCCTGTTTTCGAGCCTTGTACTCTAGATGTGCAAAATAACTAAAAATAATAAATTCAAACAAATTTATTATTCTTTGTACGCAATCGAATTCAGCCAGATACATCCATTTATACATAATTAATAACGTTAATATTACATTAAAATTATATATTTAATAGCATCGGAATTTACTCTCCGCCTCCCGAAAGCTTTCGGGATGGCGGATCATGAGATCGCCCCG
>DAOVQI010000230.1 GCA_030628785.1 Bacteroidota bacterium | reverse complement strand
GAACTGGACAAATATATTATGATGGGAGAACTCTCCCTGGATGGTGGTTTGCAACATGTAAAGGGAGTATTACCGATAGCAATACAGGCACGGGAAGAAGGATTCAAAGGGTTTATTTTGCCGAAACAGAATGCACGGGAAGCGGCCGTGGTAAATGACATTGAAATTTACGGAGTTGAGAATATCAAGGAAGTTGTGGATTTTTTTAATGGGGAAAAGGAACTGGAGCCTACCATTGTAAATACCCGGGAGGAATTTTTTGCCAGTGTAAGTAAATATGAATTTGATTTTTCAGATGTTAAAGGCCAGGAAAATGTTAAAAGGGCATTAGAGATTGCGGCTGCAGGCGGCCATAACATTATTATGATAGGACCACCCGGTGCAGGGAAAACCATGCTTGCCAAACGTCTTCCTTCAATTATACCACCCCTGACTTTACAAGAGGCACTCGAGACAACCAAAATTCATTCGGTTGCTGGGAAAATAGGCAGGGACACATCCCTGATGACATGCCGTCCTTTTCGGTCTCCTCACCATACCATTTCCGATGTGGCTTTGGTGGGAGGAGGACAATTTCCCCAGCCGGGAGAAATCTCATTGGCTCATAACGGGGTGTTATTCCTGGATGAATTGCCTGAATTTAAACGAAATGTTCTGGAGGTAATGCGACAACCCCTTGAAGATCGCCAGATTAGGGTATCAAGGGCGAAATTCACAGTGGAATACCCGGCCAGTTTTATGCTGGTGGCTTCCATGAATCCATGCCCCTGCGGATTTTATAATCACCCTGAAAGAAAATGTGTCTGCACTCCCGGAGTAGTACAGAAATACCTGAATAAAGTATCTGGTCCCCTGTTGGACAGGATCGATATTCATATTGAAGTGGTTCCGGTTCCTTTTGAAAAATTATCCGAAGAAAGGGAAACTGAAAAAAGTGAAGCCATTCGCAACAGGGTGATAGCAGCAATGGAGATACAGGATAGAAGATTTAAGGAATACCGGACGGTTTACAATAATGCACAAATGTCCTCCCGGCTGCTAAAGAAGTTTAGTGAAATTGACCAGTCGGGCCAGCAATTGTTAAAAAATGCAATGGAAAAACTTGGGTTATCAGCCCGGGCATACGACCGGATATTAAAAGTTTCAAGAACCATTGCCGATCTGGACAATCAAGAAAAGATTCAATCTTCCCATCTTGCCGAAGCCATTCAGTATCGTAGCCTCGACCGGGAAAGCTGGGCAGGATAGAACATTTTACTGAATAATGACTTTCCTCTGGTAAGAATTATCTCCGATACTTATGTTGATAGTATATAAACCACTTGAAAATTTCCTTAAATCAAATGTTTTGCTAAAGGGCCCTATATAACATCGGGTATTGAAAGTTTCAATAATCTTTCCGTGAAGACTAAAAATTTCAATTGACACATTCCTATAATCTCTGCAATAGAATGAAATTTTAAACTGTCCGTTATTTGGATTGGGATACAGGTCGATTTTCACATCAGAATATTCATCTGGAATGAGGTTTGCTTTATAAGAAGCTGTAAAAAGGCCTCTTCCATGAGTTGCTGCCAGCACCGTATTATCAGACCTCCGTAACCGTAACATATCAACCCTTACATTTGCCATTCCGTCAATAGCCGGTTGCCAAAGAACAGAATTCCGGATCAGGTCTTCAGTTGACCAGACTCCAATTTCTGTAGCAAGCAATGCTTTTCTTGAATCCTGGGGAAGAAGGACACACCATCTAACCGGCATATCAGGCAGGTTACCTTCCTTATTTTCCCAACTTTCTCCGTTATTAACGGTCAGCCATATTGAGGCGACACCATAGTTTGAAAATGTTACGAGCAAAGTATCCTCTGATCCTCCCATGGCAACACATGAGATATTGCCTGTTGGAAAATCCCTGCCGGTTATTTCTTCAACTTTGGGATAAAACTGAGTATTTTCCACCTTGAACAAACGCCCTGATTGTGTGCCAATGATTAAAGTAGAACTTTCCGGAGGAGAATATCTTGAAACATGAATACAAGAGAACGGTACATCTGATCCTGTATTTAGACTCATAAAATATCCGTTGGGATTATGAGGAATGTTATTGATAATCAATAATTTGTCCTTGTACTGCCCTTGGACGTTCATTGCGTTGGCAAACAGGGTATTTAGCCTGAAATCATAATCTGCAGGATTAATAAAAGTGCCTGTCCCATAAAACTCATCATAACGTATGTAATTCCAATTTGCAACATCAGAAACAAAGTAATAGAGATTACGGTAAACAGAAGTAATTTGAAAATCAGGTTCATCTTCATCAATAAAACAGTAAGAACCGTCGCCGCCACTTACAAAAATAAAATTAGGTGAAACCTCATCCTGAAATAACAGTGTTCCGTTATCCTGAAGACCTCCTAAATAATAATTTACGTTCTTTACTGGATGAATTGCTCCTGTATAGAACTGCAGAGTAGTAAAATTTTTATTTCTTTCGTGGAAAGAAGGTTCTGCGGCAGTTCCATCACTGGTATAAAACACTCCTCCATCGTTAGTAAAAGCGATCTCATCAGATGATCCTGGTCTGAATATAATGGCATGTTGATCGGCATGTACATATGGAAGATTTTCAGGGTTATATTCATAACCTTTATTCCACCATGATGACAAGCCTTGCCATACCACCGTATCGGCAGATGCATTAGTGGTTCTGAATAGATCCAGACCGCCAATAAACAGGGTATTCGGATCGTATGGATCAACTTCAACGGTTAGTGCATGCCAGGCAAGAGTTGCCCATGCTCTGCCATTTTCAAGTTCCGGATAGTTTATTTCTTTCCATGTCACACCCTTATTACCGGAACGAAGTACATGCCTGCAATAATAACCTATGAAGTTATCATAACGAATATACCCGGAAGAAATCAAGGCATACACAATATTCTCATCAGAAGGAGCACATGCCAGCATTACCCGGCCGGGGAAATTATAAAAATCATCAGATTCTATTAATGTCTTATAATCATCAAAAATAATCCAGGTTCCTGCAGTACCTTCATCTGAATATAATATTGTAGCTGCGCCTGTACCATTAAGATTCCTGCCTGTACCGATATAGATCCTTCCATCGGTTCCTATTTCAATATCGGAGGGTGCATAAGGAACTGCTAATCCTGTAATGTCAGGTAGTACCTGTGTCCACGAATCTCCACCATTTTCTGAGCGATATAATCCGTCACTGGGTACCGATTCATGATCAGAGCCTTTATATTTCCCTGAGACCACTCCTGCATATATTACGCTACTGCTATTCTCATTTCTAACTTCTATATCAGTCACATATACAAAACCTTCCGTAGAAGATAACAGGCTCCATGTATCTCCACCATCTGTAGTTTTCCATATACCATTCCCCCGTCCTGAAGACTCCCGGTATATTGTTACAGCAGTTGAAGCTTCACCTGTACCTACATAGAATATTTGTGGATTGTTAGGATCAGCAGTAATGCAACTAATTGCTAGATTATCCCAAAAATCATCTACCGGTATCCAGTAAGAATCGGAGTTTGTTATATCATTATTATACCATAAACCCCCGGTTACTGCTCCTGCCCATACCTTTTTATTTTCAGGATCATTAGGATCAAATATCAATGCTCTGGTTCGTCCTGCATGATCAGATGAATAACCAATCCATTCAAGAGTAGGGGCGGTTACCGACTTCAGTTTATTCGTCAGCCTTATCGATTTGGTTTGCTCAAATGCCTTTTTGAGTCTTTCAACCGGAACCCGTTTTAATTCCGGGTCTACAGTCATAAAATATTCATGATAGGCAGCCAGATCAGGACGATCAGGTTTTGGAATATTGCTCAATTCTTCATTATGGTATTCAGGTATTTCTCTGAATTGTTTTTTCAGGAATGCTTCATATCTATTTCTCTCCGTTATTCTGTGAAAAAGAACCAAAGAAAATGAAACAATCAAAAAAAGACAGGTAAGGATAAGAAAAACCTTACCTTGATTCCTTCTTTTTAAAAGTTCAAATACTTTATGCATCCAACGAAAAAAAGCTTTTTGAGGAATTTTTACTATTTAACGACACGAAAATCCAAATCGTGAAAGTCATAACTAAAATCAGTCAATGGAGATACTGCTTTCATTTTAATGCCTGAAGCTTGTCCGGAATAATCAAGTTCAAACATTACGAAAGCATCGGCATCCATACTGCGATCATTCCACTTTACTATGAATGTATTGCCTTTATAAAACAACATTTCACCCGTTAATTTTGGTGAGCGCTTTGAATCAAACCACAATTTGTTTTTCTTTTCAGAAATTAATATCTCACCAAACCAATCATCCTTGTAAGTTCCGGTATATAGACTTAAGTCTACTTTTACCGATGTATCTTTTTGCTGCTCTGCTATTTCTTTCCAGACTTCATCTGTAATTTTTTTTATGTTTTCTTTATTCGATTGTACCCGCTCATAATATTCTTTTACCCTGTCTGTACTCTGGATGTCTAAATAGCTATCCTTGATTTGATTGGTAATTGAAGCAAACGCAGATCCTGATTGTTGATTGGTTAATACTATAATTCCTAATTTCATTTCAGGAAGTAGCGTTACCTGAGTCACCATTCCAGGCAAGCCACCGGTATGCGATACTTGTTTATAACCTTTAACATCACTTAAACTCCATCCTAATCCATAAGCACTAAAATGTGTGTTATATGAGTTACTGCCTCTTACAGGCAATATGGTTTGTGGTGTCCACATTTCTTCATGTACTTTTTCACTAAAGAGTTGCTTACTAAGTCCTTCTCCATATTTACCATGATTCATCTGCAAAATCGCCCATTTACTCATATCATGAATACTTGAATAAATAGCCCCGGCAGAACTTGTCAATTCATGATCATATCTATCGACCACCGTAATTTTATTGCCAACTGGAGCATGTGGATCCGCGATATTTGACTTATCCTTTACACGATAAAAATTACCAGCACTGCGATCCATTTCCAGTGGTTTCATAATCCTTTCTTCTACATATGCTTCCCAACTCATCCCGGTAACCCTTGAAACAACTTCTCCGGCAACAATATACAACAGGTTATCATAATCGAATTTGCTCCGGAAACTTGAAACTGGTTTCAAAAAGCGTAGATTATATATAAGATCTTCAATTTCAAAATCACTGCCATCAGGGAATATCATTAAATCTCCTGCCCCAAGTCCCAAGCCACTTCTATGGGTTAGCAGATCTCTAATCGTAAACTCTTCAGTAACATAGGAATGATATAAACGAAATTCCGGAATATAATCAATAACCTTATCATCCCAATTCAATTTGCCTTCGTCAACTAATATGCCTATTGTAGCGGCTGTAAAGGCTTTGGTGTTTGATGCGATCGCAAATAATGTGTGCTCGTCAACTTTTACATTTGAATTTAGTGAACGCACTCCATATCCTTTTGCATGAATTACTTGTCCATCTTTTACTATTGTCACAGCAATGCCCGGAACCTCGAATGTTTTTAAAGTCCTTTCAATAAGTTTGTCGACTTCTTTGGAAGTAATGACTTGTGCATAAATAAAATCAAGACTGTTGACAGATAGAATAAAAAGTAACGTGACTAATTTGATTAATCTTATTTTTTTCATTTTTAATAATTTAGCCTGATTAATTAATAAACTTTTGGTGATTAATTTATCAATAGCCCCGCCTTTTAAGGCGGGGTTTGAAAAGAAACCAACTCCCCCCTCCTCAAAATTTGGGGAATTTTATTTTTAAATTTATAAAATTCCCCAAATTTTGAGG
>DAOVQI010000028.1 GCA_030628785.1 Bacteroidota bacterium | reverse complement strand
TTCCACCAGTTAATTTGTTAATCATAGGGTTTTTTCCTTTCTGCCATGTTTAGTTTTTTGAATTTTAAAGTTGGGATTTATTTTGGATTTTGAGCTTTGAGCTTTGAACTTTCATATCTACTGTTTTTCAATTAGTTTACAAAGTTATGTTCTATATTTTTCAGGTTAGAACATAATGATCTAAATCTGTCCCGATTTCATGGAATAATGCTTAACTTAGCACCTGAAGAATTGTTTTATTAAAGCGGTGTGTTTCAGCGACTTGACGATTTAATAAAATTTATGATTGACCGGTCTACCATAGAGAAAATAATTGATGCAGCTGAGATAGTTGAGGTGATTCAGGAGTTTGTAACCCTGAGAAAGCGAGGTGTTAATTATATGGGTTTATGCCCTTTCCATAACGAAAAAACGCCCTCTTTTTCAGTGTCTGCGTCAAAAGGCATTTATAAATGTTTTGGCTGTGGGAAGGGAGGAAATGTGGTTAATTTTATTATGGAGCATGAGCGTTTAAGCTATCCTGAAGCGTTAAAACTCCTGGCAAAAAAGTACAATATAGAAGTCGTTGAAAAAGAACTGACAGCTGAAGAAATTCAGAAGCAGAATGAACGGGAAAGTTTATTAATTGTGTCATCCTTTGCTCAAAAACACTTTACCGGAACACTCTTTAACAACATGGAAGGGATAGCTGTGGGATTAAGCTATTTCAAGGAAAGAGGATACAGGCAGGAAATAATTAAGAAATTTCAGCTGGGGTATTGTTTGGATCAGAAGGATGAATTTACAAAAGAGGCATTAAAATCAGGATATAAACTGGATTATTTGGTTAAAACCGGACTTACAATTCAGCGTGAGAATTACCATTTCGACCGGTTTAGCGGCAGGGTGATCTTTCCGATTCATAGTTTGTCAGGACAAGTTATCGGTTTTGGAGGCAGAACATTAAAGTCTGACCCAAAGACCGGAAAATATGTCAACTCCCCCGAGTCGGATATCTATCATAAAAGTAAGGTTTTATATGGGATCTATTTTGCAAAGAAAAAAATAGTTGCGGAAGATAAATGCTTTCTGGTAGAAGGATATACCGATGTTTTGTCCTTGTTTCAATCGGGTTTTGAAAACATTGTCTCATCTTCGGGGACAGCCCTGACACCTGAACAAATACGGCTCATAAAGAGGTTTACAAATAATGTGACCATAGTATTTGATGGGGATGAGGCTGGAATAAAGGCGTCACTCCGCGGAATTGATCTTATACTGGAGGAAGGATTGAATGTCAAAATTGTAGTATTACCATCAGGTGAAGACCCCGACTCTTATTCTAAAAAACTAAGTTCATCCGGGTTAAAACAATTTTTTAGCGATAATGAACAAGATTTTATACGGTTTAAAACCCGGTTGTTGATTAGTAGCACAAAAGATGACCCGGTTCAAAGAGCAAATCTGATCAGGGATGTGGTAAAATCAATTGCTGTAATTCCCGAAAGCATAACCCGATCGGTTTATACAAAGGAATGCAGCAACTTGTTGCTGGTTGAAGAACAGGTTTTATATAGTGAAATAAATAAAATCAGGAGGAAAAAAGCTGAACAGAATTACCGGAAATTAAAATATTATGAAGAACAAAATCTCCAGAAAATTCCCGGAAAACAGACACCGTTGGTTACAGAAAGTACAGAATTTCAGGAAAGGGAAATAATCCGGTTGTTACTGAATTATGGAAATCTGGAATTCAGATCTCCAAATGCAAAAAAAGACAAAGAAGAAACAATAGTGTCAGTTGCAGAATTCATTGTTAATGAAATTATTAATGACGAGTTAGAATTAGATAGTCCTGTATATCGGCAAATATTTGAGGAAATTCAGCAGCAAACAGACAGCAATAACCATTTGGATGAAAGATATTTTATCAATCATCCTGATGAGAGCATTCGTACCCTGAGTGCTGATCTCTTAAGTTTATCTTATGACCTGAGCAAAATATGGAAAAAACATGAGAGTTATGTTGAATCGGAAGATATGAAATTAAAAGAGATAATACCGGAAACACTCATAGCTTTCAAAAATAAAAAGATTATGCTGGCTATCAGGGAAACCCAGGATCTTTTAAGAAGTGCTCAAGAGAAGAAAAATCAGGATGAGATAGAAATTTTACAGGAAAAATTTATCATATTAAATCGTTTGAAAAAGAAACTGGCAAAGGATTTAGGTGACAGAATTATTCTTCAGTGAATAATATTTTATTTGAGAAGGTGATTTTTATCATTTTTTTTCCTTTGTTTATTAAAACTTATTTCTTTATTTTTATTTCGATTAATTTGTTGGATTTTATATGATTAGAGGAATTTTTATCAAGACTATAGGATTATAAGCTGCCTTAGTGCTTATTAGGAGGTTTTTTGATTTATTAAAACTTTATTGAAATGTTTGAAAAGCTGTTAAAATTTTCAGTGATATTTTTGTTCGTTTTTCTTTTAGCCTCATGCCAGCCCCACCAGGAGAGAAAACAACCGTTTGTTGATAAGGATTTGGAATCTCTTGAAGAGATCTCTGATCAGATCGAAGAACTTGTTGAGGATAAAAAATCAATTTTTTACGGGCTATATTCTCCCATGGAAGTTGCTCAAGTGTTTGAGAGGATAGGGGCGGTTTATACTCCGCAAATTCTTAATTCCATTAGAAAAAGTAATCAATATTCCAACAGTTCGAAAATTGCCGTGAACCTTGGCGTTTATGGTGTGGATTTAAGCTATATTAAAATGTTTAATCAACCACAAGACGCCTTAGACTATATGCTGGTTATTAATAAATTAGCCCGGGAACTTGGTATTCCGGAGGAAATTCTTATCATTTCTTTAAAAAGCATCGAGAAAAACCTTGCCAATACTGATTCATTGGTTCAATTGGCTAGCAGTACATTTGCAGTTACTGAAAATTACCTGAAAGAACAAAACAGGAAAAGTGCAGCAGGTTTAATTATCCTGGGAGGTTGGGTGGAGGCACTCTATATAGCAACAACCGGCCTGTATGATGAAGAAAATCCAAATCAGGAGATCATAGAAAGAATAGCCGAACAAAAGTATTCGCTTAATTCCCTTATCAGCTTTATGAAAAATTATTATGACGACCCTATGGTGGTCTATTATCTGCGAATGCTAAAGGTTCTAAAAAAATATTTTGATGAATTTGAAATTTATTTTGATAAGGGAGATTTTGAAATAGATACTGTGAATCAGGTGATTAAGGCAAGTAAGAACCATACGGATATTTCAAGGGAGATCGTTTTTAAGATCAAAAGCATTGTGGAAGTAATACGCGGAGAAATTATCATTTGATCCAATTCTGTTATACCTGTTTTTTCCCTGGTCATAAATTAACCGGGTTAATTTTGTTGTATATTTGGGACTTATTAATATTAAAAAAGCATTATCAATGAAAAACATTGGAACATTAAAACCTGTCATTCGTTTAGCGGTAATCCTAATTACGTTAATACTTGCCGGAGCCTGCAAAAGTTCAATAAAGGATAAAGTTGAAAGGGAGACGAAATTATTTAAGCCCATTGTAAAAGAGGCTATCGAAAAGAAAGTTGAGGAAATTGTTTATCCATTGCCGTATTCTTATGAAGTAACTAATATGCTCAATGATATAGGAATAGCCTATATTATTGGTATATCAAACCCGGTTGAAAACGCCGACAGGTATTTTACTGAAAAAAGCAAGGCATTGAATTTAGGGGTCTATGGCGCAGATTTAAGTTATGCCAGCACTTATAATATGAAACAGGATGTAATGCTGTATCTGGAAGCATCTAAAAAACTTACGGACGATCTGGAAATCTCGGCTATATATAATGAGAAACTGGTAAAAGAGGTAGAAGAAAATATTGACAACAAGGAAGAATTGGTGGATATTATTACCAATTCTTTTTATGAAGTTTATGAATATTTACAGAAGAATGACAGGTCGAACCTTTCCCTTATGATTGTTGCAGGGAGTTGGATTGAAGCACTTTATCTAACCACCCATGTTTCATCCAGTGTTTATCATAATTATAACATTGTAAAAATTATTCATGAGCAAAAATCTTCGCTTGATAAACTTATAAATATTTTGCAGGAATATCAAGATGATAAAGCCATTTCCGAATTGCTCCAGGATCTGGGCCCGATTAAGAAAGTATATGATTCGATCGATGAAAGCCTTAACCAGCAACAGGTTGAAGCCATAATATTGGCCATTGAATCCGTCAGGGATAAAATTGTTTCATAAGGTATTTAAACGTATCGGAATTTACTCTCCGCCTCCCGAAAGCTTTCGGGATGGCGGATCATGAGATCGCCCCGATAACCATCGGGCCGATTGTAGACTGCCGACTGTGGACTGCCGACTGTGGACTGCCGATTGTAGACTGCCGACTATTAACTAATTATTTATGAAACCTGAAAATTAAGGTTTTTTAAATTTGTGAAACTATGTTCTTGTTGTTATCCATAAATAAATGAGCGAATCCATTCTAAATGCATTGATTCATTTGTTTGCTATTGTTGCGACCCTGAATGTTGATGGAGTTTCCCAACGAGGAAGAAAAATTGTGGAAACCTATTTACGACGCTATCTCGACGGTGAATTACTTTTCGAGTACCTGAAAGTTTTTGATAATTACCTGGACTTTTACCACAGGGAACTTAGAGGCTCCGAAGATGTTGACCTTCCTGAAAACATTTCCATTATTTCCTTTCAAACAACAAATGTCTGCCGGCAAATCAAGAAGGAACTTTTAAGAGATGAACGCATCATTGTATTTCTTCAGCTTCTTGAATTTATTAATGAAGATAATATAGTAACACCCGAAGAACTTGATTTTGTAAAAACGGTGGCAGTAACATTCAACATCTCAGACTCAGAGTTCAGCAATATTAAAGCATTTATCCTGGAAACGACTATGGAACATATTGAAAAAGATAAAGTGCTTGTTATTGATAACCAGATAAAGGAATGGTCAGAGACTATTGCCTGGTTTATGTCAGGGAAAAAACATAAAGCAGAGACATCAAAGGGAAAACACATTTTCAAGGAAAATCTTTATGGTCAAATCAATGTTCTGTACATAAAAAGTATTCATTCGTTTGTATTCAGATATTTTGGTCAGCTAAACTTATATCTGGAGGGGCACAAAATTGTTCCTGAAAGGGCTTATTTTTTAAAAACGGGAGCCATAATAAAAGGTCCAAACATTGAATCAGTTTATTATAGTGATATTGCAAACACATTTATGGAGCCGGAAGGAAAAATAAATTTTGTTTTTACCGGTCAGGATATTGAGTTCAGGTTTAGGAAAAGTGAGAATGGTATTCACAAGTTCAGTTTTAAAGAACATTCAGGGCATTTGGTGGGAATAATGGGTGGCAGTGGCGTTGGAAAAACAACCCTGCTTAATATCTTGAACGGAAAGCTGCCTCCAAACAGTGGTGAAATCAAGATTAATGGTTATGATATCTATAAATTCAAGAATAAGCTTAAAGGATTAATTGGTTTTGTTCCACAGGATGATTTACTGATTGAAGAATTGACCGTTTTTCAGAACTTATATTATAATGCCAAATTATGCTTTAGTGATTATTCAAGGGAAGAAATCATTCAAAGCATTGAAAAAATACTTACGGACCTTGACCTACAGGAAATTAAGCACCTTAAAGTTGGGAATCCGTTAAATAAATTCATCAGTGGCGGACAGCGAAAAAGGTTGAATATTGGTTTGGAATTGTTACGAGAGCCTTATGTTCTGTTTGTTGATGAACCTACTTCCGGATTATCATCAAGCGATTCGGAAAAAATAATTCAATTGCTGAAAAATCAGGTAAGGAAAGGGAAATTGGTAATAGCCAATATTCATCAGCCTTCATCAGATATATTTAGAATGCTTGACCGGTTATGGATCCTTGATAAAGGCGGATATCCAATTTATACAGGCAATCCAATTGATGCGGTTGTATATTTCAAGAAAATCAGTGTTCAGGTAAATGCTGCTGAAAGCGAATGTATCCGATGCGGTAATGTTAATCCGGAACAAATACTTCAAATTGTAGAATCGAAGAAATTAGATGAATTTGGGGATTGGGTTCAGGAGCGAAAAATATCACCGGGAAAGTGGTATCAAACGTATAAGGAAGAAATTGAATCGAAAATTACTATTGAGGAAAAAACAGGTGATCTTCCGGAAAGCAATTTCAAAATTCCCAAGGCGAACAAACAGTTCGTAACCTATAGCATAAGGAATTTGTTGGCTAAGCTAACAAACAAACAATATTTGGTGATAAATCTGTTGGAAGCACCCCTTTTAGCTTTTATTCTTGGCTATTTTTCAAAATATATTTCTGGCGGTGACTATACCTTTGGAGACAATAAAAATCTTCCGGTATATCTTTTTATGTCGATTGTTGTTGCTTTATTTATGGGTTTAACGGTTAGTGCTGAAGAAATTGTCCGGGACCGGAAAATTCTGGAAAGAGAGTCATTTTTAAATCTGAGCCGGATTAGCTATCTGAATTCTAAAATTGTTTATCTCTTTGCCCTTTCAGCTATTCAAGCCCTTTCGTTTGTTCTTGTCGGAAATGCCATTTTAGAAATAAAAGGAATGATATTTAGTTATTGGGCCATCCTGTTTACTACTGCTTGCTTTGGTAATATGGTGGGCCTGAACATTTCTTCAGGATTGGACTCGGTTGTTTCGATATATATTCTAATCCCATTAATTCTGGTACCACAACTTTTACTGGGAGGAGCCATGATCCATTTTGACGATCTGCATAAGAACCTGACCAATAAACATTATGTTCCCATTGTTGGTGATATTATGACTACAAGATGGGCATACGAGGCAATGCTCGTACAACAGTTTAAAAACAACAAATTTGAAAAGCTTTTTTATGATTTTGAACAAACAACCAGTACCGCGGGTTACTATACTTCTTTTTGGATCCCGAATCTGGAAACCAAGCTGGATGAATGCCAAAGAAATATTGAAGAAAATATAAACCCTGAACAAACAGTTGGAAATCTTAAAATTGTCCAAAATGAGTTGAGCCGTTTACCCCAATTGCACGATTTACCACCTTTTGAACATATACAGGATTTGACACGTGAAAACTTCAACCCGGAAATTGCTGAAGAGACCAACGGCTTTTTTTATTTTGTCAAAATGCAGTTCAACGAACTTGCCCAGGAAGCCAACGCCAGAAAAGACCAGTCATTTGAACGTTTAATCGACTCGTTGGGTCACGATGGGGTTTTTAAATTCAAACAACAATTTTATAACAAAAAAATAGCCGACATTGTAACAAACCGGAATGAATTAAGAAAAATTTATGAGGATGAGGATCAATTAATCAGGAAGAAAGATCCCATCTTCATGTATCCTGAATCAAACATTGGAAGAGCCCACTTGTTCTCTCCTGTTAAAATAATTAATGAACGCAATATTGAAACCATTTGGTTTAATCTGTTTTTTATCTGGCTGACCACTATCGTTATATACTTTGCCTTGCTATTTGATGTTTTGCGGAAAATTATCACCTATTTTGAGAATATTAAACTAAGAAAAGCTAAAGCATAAATGTTCTTGCCAAAATTACGATTATGAAAGCCAGATGTATTGGTCTTATTCTGTATGTAGCATTAAATGCTTTTTTTAACATATCCATAGCACAAATCCATTCAGGAGGTACACCGCTAAATTTCCGGAAAAATCTGAAATCTTCAGTAAATATTCCAAAGATCACTCTACCGGCCGTAAACGTATCGACACTGATGGAAGAAGATGCGGTAACGGAAAATTTACCGGATTACCCGTATCGTTTTGCCAAAGCCTTTCGAATTGATGTGGAACTTACTGAACAGGGTTTACTGGAAGAAATGCCAAATGGTGATAAATTAATGCAATTAAGTATATACTCGAAAGGCGCTTATTCTTTACAGGTTATTTTTGATAAATATGTATTGCCCGAAGGAGCCAGACTTTTTATTTACAGCAGGAATAAAAAACATGTATTGGGAGCATTTACTTTTAAAAACAACAAACCATCAAAAAAACTGGCCATTGCACCGGTGCCAGGAGATGAGATTTTCCTGGAATATTTTGAACCCGTGGATGCTGAATTCACAGGTGAATTAAAGATCGGCCAGGTAAGTCATGCCTATAAAAGTATATTCAGCCCCCAGGATGACAGATATGGTTTATCACAACCCTGTAATAAGGATATAAATTGTGCCGAAGGGAATGATTGGCAAATGGAAAAACGAGCAGTATGCAGGATAATTTTTACAAAAGGTGAAAGTTCATACTTATGTTCTGGTTCACTTATTAATAACACCAGGAACAATGGTGCGCCTTATTTATTAACAGCAAATCATTGCTTGGCTACATACCTGGAAGCTGAAACCGCAGTTTTCTATTTTAATTATGAAAGCCCAACCTGTCTCGGTCCGGATGGCGATGATACCCAAACCATGTCAGGCGCAACCATTAAGGCAACAACCTGGCATCTGGATTTTTCTTTAGTTGAATTAAGTAATTCCGTTCCGGCTGAATATCAACCTTATTTTGCAGGATGGGATATTACAACAGATGCACCTGAAAAGGTTACAACAATCCATCATCCACAAGGGGATGTGAAAAAAATTTCTTATTTCAACGAAACCCCTGAAACAGGCGATTTTATATACGAATTTGATTTTGATGATAGCACTCACTGGTTTATACCGAACTGGACCCAGGGTATAGCCGAGGGAGGATCATCAGGTTGTCCTTTATTTAACCAGGATCACAGGATTGTTGGAGATTTGACGGGAGGAAGTGTAGTGGCAAACTGCACCATGGCTGATGCATATTTTGCCAAGATCTCTCATTCGTGGGCTGATTATAATGATACTATTACACAATTGAAATACTGGCTGGATCCGGATAGTACAGGTGTAACATTCCTTGATGGCTATGATCCGTTTGCCTCAAACAGTGCCGGGGAAATTGAAAATGAAAAGAAGTTTTTTATCTATCCTAATCCATCCAGAGGATTGGTATATATTAATTTCCATGAACCGATTCAAAGTAAGGTTGTTGTATGGGTTTATGATATAACAGGCAAAGTATTGCATTCGAAAATTATATTTGATCCAGTTAAACGAATTGAATTGGATTTTGAAAACCAGCCCAATGGTCTGTATCTGGTAAGAATTATTACTGATGATTACCTGATTACAAAGAGAATTATTAAATATTAATAATATCTTCGCAAAAAATACTCACCCTTAAAATTTTAACCTATGTTTTCCGGAATTGTTGAAGAAGCTGCAAAGGTTGTAAAGCTTGATAAAGAACAGGAAAATCTCCATATTACCATGGAGTGTTCATTTGTAAATGAATTAAAAATCGATCAGAGTGTTTCTCATAATGGCGTCTGTTTAACCGTTGTTAAAAAAACCGGTAATACATATACGGTAACTGCTGTCAAGGAGACACTTGAAAAATCAAACCTCGGATTGTTATCGATCGGCGATAAGGTAAATCTTGAAAGAAGTCTTAGAATAGACAGTCTTCTGGATGGGCATCTGGTTCAGGGACATGTTGATCAAACTGCGGTATGTACTGAAGTTAAAGAAGCCGAAGGAAGCTGGTATTTTACCTTTGAATACGACAAGGCAAAAGGGAATATTACAGTGGAAAAAGGGTCCATATCGGTGAATGGTGTAAGTCTGACCGTGGTTAATTCCCGTGATAATTCATTCCAGGTAGCCATTATCCCATATACCTATGACGTAACCAATTTTCATGAAATAAAGGCAGGCACGGTTGTGAACCTTGAGTTTGATGTGATTGGTAAATACATTGCCAAATTGGTACAACTGCATTTAGGGAAATAATTATAGAGCCGAATTATTTTCGGCTGGAAAACCCAGTACCCCAGTGAAATGTTTTCGTACCTCAAATTTCACGGGGCAGGCCCAGCAACCAGTACCCAGAACCCCGGAAAACCGAGAACTTGTAACCAGCAACCTGAACGTTTGGTTGGAACGAAGTGGAAATCAAACTTCACGAACAGGTCGTGGAAAGGCACCTACCCTGGGAAATAGTAGCGGAGCCAATACTGCGTAGCAATATTTCACAGGGTGAATGGGAGTGAGTAAACTCGCAACTATAAACTTCAAAACTTAAAACTTAAACAATAAACATAGAACTTTATGCTTCAAACTTGAAACTTGAACCCATTCCCCTTTTACCTCTTGCTTTTTAATATTCATTAATTTATCTTTGTGACCTTATTTTTCCCAGGTAAATCCTTATATCAATCTGATTAAATGGCAACAAAATTCCCGGAATATAAAGATTTTGATCTTTCAAAAATCAACAAAAAGGTCCTTAAAACCTGGGACAGAAATGATGCTTTTCATAAAAGCCTTAAAATCCGGGAAGGCAAACCCACTTTTGTGTTTTATGAAGGACCTCCTTCGGCAAATGGTATGCCGGGTATTCATCATGTTATGGCCCGAACAATAAAAGATATTTTCTGCAGGTATAAAACCATGCAGGGATTTTATGTGAAAAGAAAAGCGGGCTGGGATACTCATGGGTTACCGGTGGAACTTAGTGTTGAAGATAGTTTAGGGATTTCAAAAGAAGATATTGGGGATAAAATATCGATCGAAGAATTCAATGCATCCTGCCGGAAAGATGTAATGAAATATACCGATGTATGGGAAGACCTTACACGAAAAATGGGCTATTGGATCGATATGGACGATCCTTATATCACTTATGATAACCGCTATATTGAAACCCTCTGGTATTTATTGAACAAATTGTATCGAAAAGGGCTTTTATATAAAGGTTATTCCATTCAACCCTATTCTCCTGCAGCCGGAACCGGGTTAAGCACACATGAACTTAATCAACCGGGTACCTATAGGGATGTAAAAGATACAACCGTTGTCGCACAGTTTAAAATTATAAAAAACGGACAATCAGAATTTTTATTTAAAGAACAAGATACTGATCTTTATTTCCTTGCCTGGACAACCACACCGTGGACTTTGCTTTCGAATACAGCCCTTGCTGTTGGAAAGGGCATCCATTACTTGAAAGTAAAAACATATAATCAATATACCGGAGAGCCCATTACAGTGATACTGGCAAAAGACCGGTTCAGCTTTTACTTTTCTGAAAAAGACAAAGACCTTAAACTTGAGGAATATAAGAAAGGATACAAGAGGATTCCTTACAAAATTCTTGCTGAATTTTTAGGAGTTGATCTTGAAGGGATCAGGTATGAACAACTATTACCTTATCAGCAGCCGGAAGATGGTGATGCATTCCGGGTGCTTACCGGAGATTTTGTATCAACCGAAGAAGGAACAGGAATCGTTCATATCGCTCCCAGTTTTGGGGCAGATGACTTTAAAATTGCCGGGGAAAATGGTATAGGCTCCCTCACCTTGGTGGATAAACAGGGGAAATTTGTTGATGGAGTTGGTGAATTTTCAGGCCGGTATGTTAAGAATCAGTATGATGAGAGCTTGTCTGAAAAGGATCCTGCTGTAGATGTGGATATTGCCGTCAAGATGAAGATGGAAAATAAGGCGTTCAGGATTGAAAAACATATTCACTCCTATCCGCATTGTTGGAGGACCGACAAACCGATACTATATTATCCGTTGGACTCCTGGTTTATTAAAACAACAGCATTGAAGGAGAGGATGATGGAGCTGAACAAAACCATAAACTGGAAACCTCCTTCAACAGGTACCGGAAGATTTGGTAAATGGCTTGAAAATTTGGTCGATTGGAACCTGTCCCGATCAAGATTCTGGGGAACTGCTTTACCCATATGGGTTACTGAAGACAGAAAAGAACAAATATGTATCAGGTCAGTTGCGGAATTGAAGAAG
This sequence comes from Bacteroidota bacterium, assembly GCA_030628785.1. Lineage (GTDB taxonomy): Bacteria > Bacteroidota > Bacteroidia > Bacteroidales > VadinHA17 > CAZEWS01. The sequence continues at coordinate 3,009 of DAOVQI010000028.1, read as the reverse complement.
GAAATCGATAAGTCAGTAAAAGCCGGGTTGATGGAATCGAATCCCCTGGAAAATTTTGTTGAGGGTGATTTTTCCAGTGAGAATTATGAAAAATTCGATCTTCACCGTCCCTTTGTTGATAAAATTATACTGGTATCCTCTTCAGGCAAAAAAATGTATCGCGAACCAGACTTAATCGATGTATGGTTTGATTCAGGTGCAATGCCTTTTGCACAGGTTCATTATCCTTTTGAGAATAAAGAAAACTTCGGTCAGATATTTCCGGCTGATTATATAGCTGAAGGTGTTGATCAAACCCGTGGTTGGTTCTTCACTCTTCACGCCATAGCGGTTATGCTGTTTGATTCGGTATCGTTTAAAAATATCATTTCAAATGGTCTGGTATTGGATAAAGACGGATCAAAGATGTCAAAAAGACTTGGAAATGTTGTGGATCCTTTTGAAACCATTGAAACATACGGGTCTGACCCGCTTCGTTGGTATATGATTACAAATGCACAACCCTGGGATAATTTGAAATTTGATGTTAATGGAGTAGACGAAGTGAAACGAAAATTTTTCGGAACCCTGTATAATACCTATTCATTTTTTGCTTTGTATGCTAACGTCGATGGTTTCCGATATGAGGAAGAAGAAATTCCGGTGGAGGAAAGACCCGAAATCGACCGGTGGATTATTTCCCTTTTAAATTCTTTAATAAAGGAAGTGGAAGAGAGTTATGACAATTATGAACCTACACGGGCATCCAGGGCAATTCAAAATTTTATAATGGATGATTTAAGTAACTGGTATGTCCGGTTAAACCGTAAAAGGTATTGGGGTGGAGAATATTCGAAAGATAAAATAGCCGCCTATCAGACACTCTATGCTTGCCTGGAAACCGTTGCAAAATTATCTGCTCCCATTTCACCTTTTTATATGGATAAATTATTTGTAGATTTGAATAAAGTGACAGGAAAAAATAATGAGGAATCGGTTCATTTTGCTTTTTACCCGAAATGGAATGTTGCTTTTATCGATAAGGATTTGGAAGAAAAAATGGCGCTGGCACAGAAAATTTCCTCAATGGTTCTTGGTTTACGCAGAAAAGTCAATATTAAAGTGCGCCAACCACTGCATAAAATTAGCATTCCTGCAATAAATTTTGATCAAAAAGAAAAGATAGAAGCCATTAAAAACATTATTCTCCCGGAAGTAAACGTTAAGGAGTTGAATATTCTACTTGAAGAAAAGGAAAGCCTGATCGTAAAGAAAATTAAACCCAATTTTAAAGAATTAGGTCCCAGGTTTGGCAAAGACATGAAACAAGTTGCAGCTCAAATCGGACAACTTACCCAGAACGATATTAATGAATTGGAAAGAACCGGACACCTTACCCTTGTTATTAATAAAAAAAATCAAGACATAAAACTTTCAGAGATTGAGATCTTTAATGAGGATATTCCGGGATGGTTGGTTGCCAATGAAGGCCGGTTAACCGTTGCTTTAGACGTGAGTATTACGGATGAATTAAGGGAAGAAGGGATTGCCCGGGAACTCGTTAACCGGATTCAAAACCTTAGAAAGGACAGTGGATTTGACGTTACAGATAAAATAAAAATCCTGATAGAAAAAAATCAGGAAATCAATTCGGCCGTTACAAAACATTCCGGTTACATAGGCTCACAAACCTTAGCCACTGATATTGATCTGGTTGAAAATTTACCCGGTTCTGATGCCAAAGTCATCGAACTGGATGAAAAAACAAAAATAAGAATCAATATTTTAAAAGCCTGATTCGCAACACAATAAGGTAATGTTTGCTTTGTAATTAGAAATACCATTTTTTTTATAATTGATAAAAATTTGTTACATTTATATAAAAATTTAGTGATATGGCAGAAAAGACAAGATATTCAGATGAGGAGCTTGAGGAATTTAAGGAGATTATTCAAAAAAAAATTGAGAAAGCTAAGGCTGACTACGATCTTTTAAAAAACACTATTACTCACGAAGAAAGTAATGATACTGAAGATACATCCCCGACCTTTAAAGTTTTAGAAGAAGGTGCAGCGACCTTGTCAAAAGAAGAGGCTGGAAAACTGGCTCAGCGGCAGTTAAAATTCATGCAGCATTTACAGGCTGCGCTAATACGGATCGAAAATAAAACCTATGGTATTTGCCGGGAAACCGGAAAGTTAATTTCCAAGGAAAGGTTACGTGCAGTACCTCATGCTACGCTTAGCATTGAAGCGAAACAACGGCAAAGCTGACACTCATGTTGAGGATGACTGTAGCGAAAAAATCATTAATCCTTATTATCCTTATCCTTGTTATTGACCAGGTTCTTAAGATTTGGGTGAAGACTCATATGGTACTGGGTCAGGAATACAGGATTATTGGCGATTGGTTTATTATCCATTTTATTGAGAACAATGGTATGGCATTTGGTATGGAGATCGCTGGAGAATTCGGCAAGATTTTGTTAACTATATTCAGGATAATAGCAATCACTGGAATTGGCTTATATTTAAGATACCTAATCAGGAATAAGACACACCCGGGTCTTATAATCTGTATATCCCTGGTATTTGCAGGAGCTCTGGGAAATATTATCGATAGTGTATTCTATGGAATGATCTTTAATGAAAGTTACTTCAAAACAGCTACACTATTCCCTTCTGATGGGGGATATTCATCCTTTCTGCATGGGAAAGTGGTTGATATGTTCTATTTCCCGATTATAAAAAGCAGGTTTCCGGATTGGTTTCCTTTCTGGGGATCAGAAAGTTTTGTGTTTTTCAGGCCGGTTTTTAACATTGCCGATGCTTCTATTACCACAGGAGTAATATCTATCCTTGTATTTCAACGAAAACTTTTCAATAAATAAAAACTAATATTGAATCGTAACAAAAACAATTATTAAAAATTCTTTGATTATGAAAAAAGCACTTGTCTTATTTTTTCTTATGGCCGGTATGGCCCTTTATGCCCAGAAGGGAAAACTTGAGGTCGGAATGAAAGCTTCTC
>DAOVQI010000372.1 GCA_030628785.1 Bacteroidota bacterium | reverse complement strand
TAATTTATCAATAGCCCCGCCTTTTAAGGCGGGGTTTGAAAAGAAAACAACTACCCTCCCTCAAAATTCGGGGAATTTTATAAATTTAAAAATAGAATTCCCCGAATTTTGAGGGGAGAAAAATAGGCTAACTTTGTTCCCCGCCCTAAAGGACGGGGCTATTGATATTTTTTTTATCTATAGTTTATGAATAATAATGCCTAAAATGCCTAAAATGCCTAAATGCCCAAAAAAGAAATGACCAAATTAATAAATATCTAAAAGGTAGAAAGGTTAAAAAGTCGAAGAGGTCGAATAGTCAAAAGGTCGAAAGGTTACTCTTATATTCTTAGACTCCTATACCTTTGGACTCTTGGACTCTTAGACTCTTAGACCCTTTTTGACTCTCAGACTTTAGTTAGTATGTTTAATTTCTCTTCCATTTTAGTTCATTTCTTTTCATTTTAGCTCATTTTGTAATATTTTTGCACACAGAAACCAAGATAATCCAACAAATATGAAAATCCAAATTATTAATGGTCCAAACTTAAATTTAGTGGGTAAAAGGCAAACCGGTTTGTATGGTGAGATGTCAATGGATGAATATCTTGACTGTCTCCGCAAGTCTTTTTCAGATATTCAGATTGATTATTTCCATTCCAATATTGAAGGTGAATTAGTTGATAAAATTCAGGAAGTTGGCTTTTCCTATGACGGGATCGTAATCAATGCCGGAGGATATACCCATACATCCGTCTCGATTGCAGATGCACTGGCTGCCGTTGAAACACCTGCGGTAGAAGTGCACATTACCAATATACTGGCAAGAGACGAGTACCGGCATGTTTCCTTTATTGCCAATGCCTGCAAGGGGAGCATTATGGGCTTTGGTTTGGATTCTTACCGTTTGGGGATTGAAGCCCTTACCGGGATGGTAGATAAAAGATAAAAGTACAAAGTAAAAAGTTTACCCCATAGGATAATTATTCCAACGGGGTGAACGTGGCAAGCCCAGCACCACAGTGAAATATACTCCTTCGTCGCATTTCACTTGGCAAGCCCAGCACCACAGTGAAATATGCTCCTTCGTCGCATTTCACGTGGCAAGCCCAGAACCAGGAACCAGGAACAAGGAACCAGGAACCAGGAACCAATACCCAGTATAAACCATAAACCAGAAAATTTAGTAATTTTAATGTGTAATAATTGCATAATTTTTGTAGGGAGATGATAAGAAAAGGGCTGATTTTCCTGAGTGTTTTGCTTGTTTCTTTTGCACATCCTGTTCATGTTTCAGTTACAAATATTGAATATGAGCAGGACAGGAAATATTTTATCATATCCTTCAAAATATATACAGATGATTTTGAGCGCATTATCTTTAATAAATATGGAATACATCTTAGGCTGGGAAATGAAGATGAACTGAAAGATCAACAGATTTATATTGACCGGTATATTTCCGAATCCTTTCAGTTTGTTGTAAACCGAAATACGAAATTAAATCCGGAGTTTGAAGGTAAAAGAATGAATGAAGAAGCAGTGTGGTTATATTACCGGTTTGGCTGTAAGCAGAAGGTAAGATCAGCCTCAATTACAAATTCTATCTTGATGGATTTGTTTAATGATCAAACTAATCTGGTCATTTTTAAATATAGTGATTTTGAAAAGGGTTACAGGCTGACGAACAGTGAAAGAAACATAATAATTAATTTGAAGGAGAAGGGGAGACTATGTGACTGGGAGACTGGGAGAGATGATGCTGGTTGCTGGATACTTGATTATAATTGAACTATAAACCAAAAACCATTTAATGTAGAGCCGAATTGTATTCGGCTGAAAAGAGACCTGCCAGAGTTTGTAACAAATTTACTCGTAGCCCGAACTTAAATCTGACTACGAGCAGCAATCCACCAGTCGTGCCCCGACTTCAGCTCGGGGTACGACTAAAATAGTTGGTGCATAACGCATAGTCAGGGCTTGACTTAAAGTCAAACTCTGACTAATAATTTCACAGTGGCAGGAAGGGCAAGCCCAGTGAAATACTGCTTCGCAGTAATGGCTTTGCCATTATTTCACAGGGCAAGCCTGCAACCGGTCATATATGGTCAATTATATCCCCCTCAAGAGTAACATAACCCTTCATCAAATTTGCCGTAAGACAGGAATGTACCGGAATTATCCCCAAAACATCACCGGTTTGAAATCTTGCAAATATTTGATCGGAGACTTTTACTACTCCATGTTCCTGTGACAACGCTGCAAGATAATTATTCGTTTCAAAAAAATCCCATCCTTTTTTAGTAAATCCGATTACCTGTCCGTACGTGATTCCCTGTTCTTTACTGATGATATATTCTTTTGAAAAATGAACAGCACCACCATAGATAATGAGTTCCTTTCGTTCTTTATTTTTGGCTACCACCGGACAAGCCATTGAAACGGCGATTTGATCGAAGGTACAGGCTCCGAGGAATTGTTGCATTAGGTCGTAAAATACAAAATTACCAGGACGGATTTCATCTATGTTTTCAAATTCGTTTATGATGCTGCATGAAGGCGTGTCACCTATGGAAAGGGTAATTTTTTTAAATTCAGAAGAAAATGTTTTCTTCAAACAGTTTAACTTTTCTATGGCATGGGTATACAATGTTTTTATTTCATTAGTTGAATTTGTTTTGTAAGTATGTCCGGTATGGGTAAGAAATCCCATAAATTCCAGTTTTGCTGATTTATTAATATGTTCCAGAATTTGAGTTATTTCTTTTACATTATCAGCCGAAATACCCGTTCGGTTGTATCCCGTATCAATTTTTACGAATACGCCAACCTCATGGCTTAGTTTTAAATTTAGTTCATGAACCGGTTCCGGATTAACCAGTAAAATGTTCAATTTTATTCTACCTGCAAGTTGATTAATGGATTCCATTTCCCTGATGTTTACCGGAAAAGCAATGGTAATATCGTTCCAACCCTGATTTGCAAAATAGTGTGCCATGCCAACCGATGAAACGGTAATGGCTGATACATTAAACGACCTAAACCAATTACCGATTTCGGCTGATTGGTGTGTTTTAAAATGGGGCCGGAATTTCACCCTGCTGGTCTCTGCTTTTTCAGCCATTCTCCGGATATTTTCCAGACATTTGGGCTTATCAAGTATTAAGGTAGGAACCCTAATGTTTAACATATTGATATCATTGATTAGTTATTTAATAAGTATCGGAATTTCAATGTTTATGGCTTGATAATGGCTAATTTCATTATACTTTGCATTTTTAAGGTATATATTCACAGGCAAGTGCAAAATCAGGCCAAACCTGGGTTTCGGTGTTTTCCATAATCCAGTTGCCATTGTGTTATAATTGTTTGATTGTTATTTACTTT
>DAOVQI010000299.1 GCA_030628785.1 Bacteroidota bacterium | reverse complement strand
GGTAGCCACTATGGTGTCGAAATTGCGGATTTCAGTCTTCCTTTCACGGCCCTTACCATATTTTTTCTTTATTTGCCGGAAATAATTAATTGTATATGGAATAATGTTGTCCAGGTGATTTTTTACTTCATCAATTTCTATTTCCAGCTTTTTGATGTTTTCATCTGCCCTTTTGGAATCATACTTTGAAATCCTCTTTATCTTTATTTCTGTCAATTTGATTATATCCTCTCTGGTTATATCCCTGAGTAAATATTTGCGGAAGGGTTTTAATCCCTTGTCGATAGTTTGAATAATTGATTCCCATGTTTCGCAATCCTCAATTTCACGGTATATTTTATTTTCTATAAAGATTTTTTCAAGTGAAGATAAATGCCATTCATCTTCCAGCTCTTTTTTTCGGATTTCAAGCTCCCTGGTTAACAGCGTTACGGTATTTTGAGTGGAATTTTTCAGGATTTCGATAACACCAAGAAACCGCGGCTTGTTTTCTTCAATAGCACAGACATTAGGTGAAATAGAGATTTCGCAATCGGTAAATGCAAACAGAGCATCAATTGTTTTATCGGCTGAAACTCCCGGGTTTAAATGAATGATAATCTCAACATTCTCTGCTGTATTGTCATCAATTTGTTTAATTTTTATTTTTCCTCTTTCATTTGCCTTTATAATTGATTCAATGAGGGTGGATGTTGTTTTTCCAAATGGAATTTCAGTAATCGCCAGTGTTTTTTTATCGACCTTCTTAACATTTGCCCTTACCTTTACAAGGCCTCCCCTTAAACCGTCATTATACCTTGTAAAGTCGGCAAGCCCCCCGGTAGGAAAATCAGGATACAGTTCAAAGGGTTTTCTTTGCAGGTAATTAATCGAACCATCGATCAGTTCGTTGAAATTATGAGGTAAGATCTTCGATGCCAGTCCAACTGCAATGCCCTCCACTCCCTGCGAAAGCAATAAAGGAAATTTTACAGGTAATGTTACAGGTTCTTTATTACGGCCATCATAGGAAAGTTTCCACTCGGTTGTTTTCGCATAAAAAACCACGTCCTGGGCAAACTTCGAAAGCCGCGCTTCAATATACCTGGATGCAGCAGCTCCGTCACCAGTAAGGATATTCCCCCAGTTACCCTGTGTATCAATCAGTAAGTCTTTTTGTCCCAGTTGTACCAGTGCATCTCCTATGGAAGCATCACCATGTGGGTGATACTGCATGGTATGACCAATGATGTTGGCAACTTTATTATAACGTCCATCATCAAGGCGTTTCATGGAGTGCAGTATCCTGCGCTGAACCGGCTTTAAACCATCATTAAGGTGAGGAACAGCTCTTTCAAGAATTACGTAGGAAGCATAATCGAGGAACCAATCCTGGTACATCCCCGATAAATTGGCCATTTGGTAAAGACTGCTCCCGGTATATTGATCGAAATGATTTTCTTCTTCCGAAAGATTTTCTTCTCTGTCTATATTTTCTGCTTTCTCAAGTTCTTCAAAGCTCATTCTTTAAACTTAAATTACTGAACCACATCTTCTTCTACTCTCAGATTGTTTATAATAAAATCCTGACGTTCCGGTGTGTTTTTTCCCATATAAAAGGACAGAAACTCTGAAACCAATTCATCTTTTCGTAATCTCACGGGATCCAAACGCATTCCCTTGCCAATAAAATGCTTGAATTCTTCCGGGGATATTTCTCCCAACCCTTTAAATCGTGTAATTTCAGTGTTTTGTCCTAATTTATGAATGGCAGCCTCCTTCTCTTCTTCGGTATAGCAATATATGGTTTCCTTTTTATTCCTTACCCGGAATAAAGGAGTTTGCAAAATGTACAGATGACCGTGTTTTACCAGATCAGGGAAAAATTGCAAAAAGAAAGTAATCAGCAAAAGGCGGATATGCATTCCATCAACATCGGCGTCCGTAGCAATCACCACATTATTGTATCGCAGATTTTCCAACCCGTCTTCTATATTTAAAGCCGCCTGCAGAAGATTAAACTCTTCATTCTCGTAAACTATTTTTTTCGTAAGTCCATAAGTGTTCAGGGGTTTCCCTTTTAAACTAAAAACTGCCTGGGTCTCGACATTACGTGATTTAGTAATGGAACCACTTGCCGAATCACCTTCAGTGATAAATATGGTACTGTTTAATCTCCGATCATCTTTAGTATTATAATGAATACGGCAATCCCTTAATTTCCTGTTATGCAGACTCGCTTTTTTTGCTCTTTCCCTTGACAGTTTTTTTATATTCGAAATGGCTTTCCTTTCCTTTTCTGATTCCTGAATTTTCCTTAAAAGAATATCGGAGGTTTCCGGGTTTTTATGGAGGTAATTATCAAGGGATGTCTTTATGAAATCATGAATAAAATTCCGGATTGTAGGTCCGCCGGGTTCTATGTCCTTTGATCCGAGCTTGGTTTTGGTTTGTGATTCAAAAATAGGTTCTTCCACCTTTATGCTAAAGGCGGCAATAATAGATGCCCTGACATCAGACGGATCAAAATCTTTCTTATAAAATTCCCGAACCGTTCTTACCAGAGACTCCCGAAATGCTGCCAGGTGTGTGCCGCCCTGTGCAGTATGCTGGCCATTGACAAAACTATAATAATCTTCACCATACTGATTACCATGGGTTAAGGCTATTTCAATATCATGATTTTTCAGGTGGATCGTGGGGTACAATCCGGGTGAACTCATATTTTCATTTAACAAATCCAATAGCCCATTCCTGGAATAGAATTTTGTGCCATTAAAAATAATAGTAAGGCCGGAATTCAGGTATACATAGTTTCTCATCATGGTTTCAATATATTCGGAAATATAATGGTAATTTCCGAACATATTTTTGTCGGGAGTGAAGGTTACTAACACCCCGTTTTTCCTTTCGGTGGGTTTTAGTTTTTTATCGTTTTGCAATTCGCCTTCTGTAAATACAACTTCCTTAAACTTCCCATCCCTTATCGATTGAATATTAAAAGAGGATGAAAGTGCATTAACAGCCTTAATTCCAACGCCATTCAGTCCTACACACTTTTTAAAAACCTTTGAATCATATTTTGCCCCTGTATTCATCTTTGAGGCTACATCCAGAACTTTCCCAAGAGGGATCCCGCGCCCATAATCACGTACTTTCACTATACTGTCGCTAATGGTAACTTTAATTTCCTTTCCGAATCCCATCATGAATTCATCCAGGGAGTTATCAAAAGTTTCTTTCAAAAGCACATATATCCCATCATCCTGTGAAGAACCATCGCCTAATTTTCCTATATACATACCGGGGCGCTTCCTGATGTGTTCCTTCCAGTCGAGTGTTTTTATGGTATCTTCTGAATAAATTGCAGTCATGCATAAAATATTTCTGCAAATATAAATAAAAGAATACAGGCCTCTTAACCGATTTATCAACAATAGCAAGGTGTACAGATATTTCTGTCCGTATTGGGCAAAATGAAAAAACGTGCTAAAATTCTGATTAGATGAAATTTAACATGGCAGGACACTAAGATGCGGTTGTTGAAAATTTTATTGTAAGGTCCGGAAATTGGAGCAATTCGAAAGGAAACTTTTATGAAAAAACCTGACTAATACTATTTCATACCTAACTTTTCATCCTTCTCCAGGATAGTCAGAGTTTGACTGAAAATCAAGCCCTGATTAATTAATTGTATCGGAATTTATTCTCTTCGTTCATGAGATCGCTACGCTAAGTTCAATGTTTATGGCTTGATAATGGCTAATTTCATTATACTTTGCATTTTTAAGTCGGCAATCTTCAGTCGGCAGTCGGCAATCTGAAGACTGGGCTATTGTGGACTGCTGACTGTGGACTGCCCGCCCGAACGTACCGTTCGGTACGGGCGGGCCGACTATTAACTAATTATTTATGAAACCTGAAAATTAAGGTTTTTTTTTATCAATTTGTGAAACTATGTCCTTCAAAACGGAACCTTTCTAAAATTCAATGGCAACAACCTGAAAAACTGTTTTTCGGCCTTTATGGTATTCCATTTTGCGGTCAAATTCCCATTTCCACCTCCTTGTGCGTTTCCCATTTGGCAATTTAATATGAACCAACAGATTTCTTTTCTCCAGAATATTTTCCTTATATATCAATTCCTCATAATCAGTAATCAGGCAAGATTTACCAGCCGGCAGTGAATCAATATGGCATTTTTGAATTCGACGTCTCAACCCATGTAGTTCCTGTTCTGAATATATACGGTATTTTTTCAAATAATCTATTATAAGTATATCCAACTGATTCAGCAAATTTACTGAAACATAATAACCAACTTCGTATTCCGGTTTAAATCCGTGTGTCACAATTTCCCCAATTGATTTTTTCTTCCCAAATCGTTTGAAATCCTGCACCAGAGAATATACCTCTTCCACTAATCCTCCGGTAATAT
>DAOVQI010000247.1 GCA_030628785.1 Bacteroidota bacterium | reverse complement strand
TTTCAATAATATCCATTCATTTAAATAGTTTGGCAATGTTTATGCTATTATCCCGTAAAAGTTTTTGATGAATTGCTAAATTATTCGCTTCGCTCATGAGATCGCCCCGATAGCCATCGGGGCTAAGGTGGTAAATGGTTAGATTGCTTCAAAAATAAATTAATAATTTGACAATTCCACCATGTGAAATGCTTCCCCTGTGGAATACAAAAAAAGTTGGTGCGAAGCAATTCCACAGGGCGGGCATTCCGACTTGTCGGAATATTTCACAGGGCAGGAAAAAGTTAGTATAATACCTGTATTATCTTATATCTTTACATTTTAAATTTACTAAATAACATGAGTTTGAAATGAAAAAATGCTTTTAATGTTTAAAAATTTACCATGTATTAAAAATCTTCGTGTTTCCCTTTGTGTCTTTGAGACTTAGTAGCGATTAGTCTCTTTGCCACAATCCCGAACCCGATATTTATCGGGTTTCGGGACTAAGACTCTAAGTTTCACAAAGAGAATATTTAAGTGTAGAGTTATCAGGTTATAATATATTGAATTCACGGAAAATATTAACAGTAAAAATGAAAGTACATTCAATTCACATTTCCAATTTCAAGCTCGATGGTGGAGCTATGTTTGGAGTTGTACCAAAAGTTTTATGGAAAAAGCAATATCCGGCTGATGAGAATAATCTCTGCAACTGGGCTTTAAGGTGTATTTTAGTAGATACAGGAGGCAGAAGAATCCTAGTGGATAATGGTTGCGGTGATAAACAGGACGATAAATTTTTCAGTCATCTTTACCTGAACGGAGGATATGGACTTGATGGAGCGCTTGACAGATACGGATACACTCCGGAGGATATTACAGATATGGTGTTAACTCATCTTCATTTTGATCATTGTGGTGGAGGCGTGAAATTTAACCTTGAAAAAACCGGATTTGAGCTCACTTTCCCAAATGCAAAATATTGGGTAAGCCGGCAGCAGTGGGAATGGGCCATGAACCCGAATAGAAGGGAAGTGGCTTCGTATTTGAAGGAGAACATGCTTCCAATGGAAGAAAGCGGTCAATTATTTTTTATTGAAGAAAACACTGAATTATATCCCGGTTTTAGTGTCAGGTTATTTAACGGACATACGGAAGGACAAATAATCCCTTTTATAAGATACAACAACAAAACCATTGTATTTACCGCAGATCTGATACCTTCAACGGTTCACATCCCTGTTCCCTGGATTATGGGTTATGATACCAGACCATTAAGGGTAATGGAGGAAAAAGAAAGTTTTATAAAGGAAGCTTTTGAGAACGGTTATATTTTGTTTTTCGAACATGATATTTTTCATGAGTGCTGTAACCTTAAGGATACCCCCAAAGGTATCAGAGTAAAGGATACATTTACTCTTATAGAGTACTTTGGATAAAAACTATTAAAGTATTAATTAACGCGAGTTCAACATTTAAAATATTAAGAATTTGTTCGTTACGTTTTTCTTTGTGTAGCTTTGTGCCTTTGAGTCTTTGTGGCAGAAAAAAATTTAGCCACTAAGTCACTAAGACACAAAAAAATCACCAAGTTACTTCTTAACAATTTCATAGTCGGAACTGATAAATTTATACTAATCTCGAACGCATGTTAATTAATAAAACTCCCAAAAAAGGAGCAATTTCTGAAAGCAAACAATAAAAAGGGTAAGGGAAATAAAAACATCTGACGTGAGTAAAATTTGAAAGGGAATAATCCTTTTATAATGAAGGAAATTAAATCCCAACCGTAAAATTAACTGGGTAAAAAAGAAGAAAAAAACCGGAATACCATACTCATTCCATTGTCTTGCTTCCTTAAAATGACCACGCATAATTTCGGAGAAACTTCTTGATAAACCTTTGGTAGGAGATTCTTTACCCATTGCTTCAGGGTAGAATGAAGAAACCGGATGGTTATCTTTTTCGGCAGAAAAAATGCCGGAGTATATAAATATAGTAATAATTACTCCGGCAAGAAGCAAGTTTACTTTATTATACGGTTCTTTCCAATAAGAAGGAACCATTTGTTTTAAATAATTTAATCTTTACTGGTCGTCGATTGTATCCTGTACTTCCTTAACGAATTCTTCAAGGGTATCTTCCATTCCTTCTTCGAGTTCTTCCAGTGCATCCTCCAGATCTTCCCCGACTTCTTGCAGATCTTTTCCGACATCTTCCAGGACTTCTTCGACTTCCTCAAAAGCTTTTTCTAATTCTTCTCCAAACCCCTCCTCAAATTCATCTTCAAATTCTTTGGAGATTTTTTCAATCTTATTTTTAGCCACACCAGCAAAGAAAAGGCCTTGTAAGATCGCAATGCTAGTACCTAAAATAGATATAACAAGTGCCGCAATGATAAGCCCTTTGGCTCCGTTTGCTTTATTTGCCTGTGTAAGTCCAACGATACAAAGGGCAATTGCAATAAAGCCCGGAATAATGGCGACCCAACCAATACAGGGAATAAAAGAGAGTATCAGGGCAATGATACCGAGCACTAATCCTGCAATACCGAGCCCCTGACCAGCAGTTGATTTTTGTTCTTCCATGGTGAATTGTTTAATGGTTGTTACAAATATAAAAAAATCCGGACACGATAAAAAATTTACTATGTGAAATAATTTTGCTTGCAAAATTAATTTGCATTTCACGGGGTTTGTGGCATAATCTATAGCTGCTCAATATTCTCTGAAATTACTTCAGCTATTTGCGCCGGATGAAACGGCTGTGATACTGATCAAAACCGGTAGTTCCGGCGCTTCTTATTCATATGTTCCTTACCCCGGGTGGCGATTAGTTACTCGCTCCCACTGTCCTTCGTTCAAACCTGCTCGTGAGGTTTGGCTTCGCCAAACGTTCGCTTACCCGGGGCTACAAATATGTTACCCCTCCGGGGTAATTCCTCTGGTAAAATTTCTTTCGCCTGCAGATATCGAACCAGGGACTTTTCACTTATCCCTCCCAAAAGGATGCCTTTGACATAACATTTAACTTATAACTAATAACATATAACATTTTATAACATTCTATATTTTTCATCACAACACACTGATTTGTTGCAAAAATTTAATATGCAGGATTAATAATAATGTTTAGCATATCCTTTTCAAGGGATTTCAAAGGAATTTCAACAATCCTTCTTATCTAACACTTTCAAGCAGAATCTCAATAATTTTTCCGGCTGTTACCGGTATTGGGTTCCCCGGGCCAAAGATGGCAACTACACCTGCTTTATAAAGAAAATCATAATCTTGTGCAGGTATAACACCTCCGGTTACTATCATAATATCATCCCTGCCCATTTTTTTCAATTCTTTGATTACTTGAGGAACAAGTGTTTTATGACCCGCTGCCAGGCTTGATATTCCAATGATATGCACATCATTTTCTATTGCCTGTTTTGCTGTTTCAGCAGGTGTTTGAAATAAGGGACCAATATCCACATCAAATCCAATATCGGCGAACCCGGTTGATACAACTTTAGCACCGCGGTCATGACCATCTTGTCCCATTTTTGCAATCAATATTCTGGGCTGACGGCCTTCCAATCGTGCAAAATCTTCCACAAGCTTTTTTGCATTTAAAAAATGAACGTCTTCGGTGGTTTCAGATGAATATATTCCTGATATTGAACGGATCACCGCTTTATACCTGCCGTAAACCTTTTCAATTGCAAAAGATATTTCACCTAAAGTGGCTCTTTTTTGGGCTGCTATTACGGATAACTCAAGAAGGTTGTTTTTTCCGGTTTCACACGCTTTTTTAATATTTTCAAGGGCTATCTGAACCTCTTCGTTGTTTCTTTCCTTTTTAAGTTTACTGAGCCGTTTAATTTGTGCATCCCGAACAGCGGTGTTGTCGACTTCCAGAATATCTATCGGAATATCTTTGTCGGGTAGAAATTTATTTAAACCAACGATAATATCTTTTTTAGAATCGATTCTAGCCTGTTTACGGGCTGCAGCTTCTTCAATCCTCATTTTTGGAATTCCGGTTTCAATAGCCTTGGTCATACCGCCCATTTTTTCAATTTCCTCAATTAATTCCCAAGCTCGATGAGCTATCTGGTGGGTAAGGGTTTCAACATAATAGGAGCCGGCCCAGGGATCGACCGTCCGTGTAATTTGTGTCTCTTCCTGAATGTATAGTTGCGTATTTCTGGCAATACGGGCAGAGAAATCTGTAGGCAGAGCAATTGCTTCGTCAAGGGCATTGGTATGTAAAGATTGGGTATGTCCGAATGCTGCTGCCATGGCTTCTACACATGTTCTGATCACGTTATTAAAGGGATCTTGTTCTGTAAGACTCCAGCCCGATGTCTGGCAATGGGTGCGCAAAGCAAGGGACTTAGGATTTTCTGGATTGAATTGGTTTACAATTTTAGCCCACAACATACGGGCAGCTCTCATTTTTGCAATTTCCATGAAGTGATTCATCCCGATGGCCCAAAAGAATGAGATCCGGGGTGCGAATGTATCGATATCCAGACCCGCATTAATACAGGTTCGTAAATATTCCAGTCCGTTTGCAAGGGTGTATGCCAGTTCGAGGTCGGCAGTTGCTCCGGCTTCCTGCATATGATACCCTGAAACGCTGATGGAGTTGAATTTAGGCATAAATTCAGAGGTATACCTGAAAATATCAGCGATAATTCTCATCGATGGTTCAGGTGGGTATATGTATGTATTCCTAACCATAAATTCCTTTAAAATATCATTCTGGATTGTCCCGGTAAGTTGGTTAAGGGGGACTCCTTGCTCAAGAGCTGCAACAATATAGAATGCCATTACAGGAAGCACCGCCCCATTCATTGTCATGGAAACCGACATCTTATCGAGCGGGATATGATCAAACAGGATTTTCATATCAAGGATTGAGTCAATTGCCACACCCGCTTTCCCAACATCTCCGATAACTCTTTCATGATCTGAATCATAACCACGGTGAGTGGCCAGATCAAAGGCAACAGACAAACCTCTTTGACCTGAAGCAAGGTTACGCCTGTAAAATGCATTGGATTCTTCGGCTGTTGAAAAACCTGCATATTGCCTGATTGTCCATGGTTGCATAACATACATGGTTGAATAAGGCCCTCTTAAATAGGGGGGAATGCCTGCTGCATAATGCAAGTGTTCTATCTTTTCCAGATCTTCCCTGGTGAAGACCGGCTTCACCGGAATTTGTTCAGGTGAAAGCCACTCTTTGTATAATTCATGATTTTCATGCCTCTCTTTGGAGCTTACTGTACTTTTAGGGAATTCCCTGAAAGTTATTTTACGAAAATCTGATTTCATGGTAATGTATTAGTATTTTTAGTATCGGAATTTACTCTCCGCCTCCCGAAAGCTTTCGGGATGGCGGATCATGAGATCGCCCCGCCCAGGCGGGGCTAAGTTCAAAAATTTCCCTTATCATATGGGTGATTCCGTAGAGATTAAAAAAATCCAAAGTTCAAAAT
>DAOVQI010000187.1 GCA_030628785.1 Bacteroidota bacterium | reverse complement strand
TACTGGATGCTAGCTACAATATCACGGTTCTTTTCCTCAATTTCATCTTTTTGTTCTCTGATTTCTGCTGTTCGTTCACGAATTATTGCCCGCAATCCCCTTGTATAAACGGTTACGACGGTATATACAAAACCAATAAAGAATAGAACGTAACCGATATACGCCAAAATGGTCCGGTGCCAGGGTGGTAAGATGGTGAAGGTATATACAGCCTCCTTTCCTTCATGTTCATAAAGGTTTTTTGATTTGACATGAAATTTATAGGTTTTTTCGTGAAGGTTGGTATATTCCTTCTTAAATTCAGGTGACCAGTCACTCCATTTCTTATCGTACCCTTTAAGGTAGTAGCTAAAAAGGACAGGAATTTCATCTTCGTTATTTAGAGCCGAGAATTCAAAGGTCAAAGAGTTATCAGCATACCGAAATATGGGGATTAGAGATTCAGGTTGATTTGTTACGATTACTCCCTTATTGTCAAAAAATGCACCCATAAAAATAGCAGAATCTCCTCTTAATGCTACCTTTCTAATAAGGGTATAATAATCTTGACTGAAGTTTTTTTCAACCCTGCTGTCATAACGGTATAATCCTTCCACTCCACCCAGCCAAGTCACACCGCCCTCATCGTGGTGAATAGCATGAATTACTCCTTTTGAAAAGCTAAGGAAAGGTTCCTTAATCCATCTGTAACCCCCTCCTTCAAGTGGCTTAAGAAAACCTGTCTCATATTCCTTGGTTTTTTCTAAGTAGGTCACCATCCATATATACCCGTCGTGGTCTTGGGATAACCGGTGAATATACCTTGACCCATCGGCAAATTCCATTCCATAAGTTGTGTCAGGTTCAAAACGTTCCTGACCTGGTAAGAAAGTATACAATCCCTTGCCAGTAGCAAACAATGGTTTATCATTCACTAACTTGACATAAATGTCGCCCTCCGGTAACCCATGCGTAGTATCATACCGGATAACTTTCGGATTCTCTTTTACCAAATTGAAATTGGTAATATTCATTACATAGACACTTCCGTTGTTGGTTCCCATCCATAGTTTCCCGGAAGGATCTTCGGTTATTTTATAAATTCTTTCATTTATACCCTGTGTCTTGCCTTCTTTTATCCATTCTCCGTTTTTCCGGTAAATGGATTCAAGACCTTCGTCAATTCCTATGAATACCCGGGAAGGATCCTGTTTTGATTGATAAACGTCCCAGGAAGAATTGTAAATTTTTTCACAAACCTTGTTATCCTTGTCTATTATAACAACTTTGTCATTTAAAATTACAAGTAAAAATTTTTCATTTTTTAATTCAAAGGAGAGAAGGCCCCAACTTTCAGATGCGACTTCTCCAATCTGAACGAAACCCGGCTTATTGTCAAAAGCGTTGCTGTAATAGATGGGAGGTATATTTAAGCCCTGTAAGTGTGTAAGGTAAAGACTTCCAAGATGTGTAGCCACACATAAATGATTGTTAAACCTAGTAATGGATTCGATGGTCGCATCCAAACCGGTGTTGTCTTTATAGAATGTAACAGGTGATCCAACTGCAGCCATGGTTATACCATCACTCAGAGCTAACCATAGATTCCCCCGGTCATCCAGAAACTGAAAATTGACTATTTCATCCTGTAATCCGGAAATTTTATTTATAACTTCAAATTGCCCTGTCGATTGGTCAAACAAGATAACTCCACTTCCCCATGTTCCAAAGGAATATTTATGATCGTCTATTTTTATAACGTTATTTATAGCATTTTCATCCAAAAAATTATCGATTACGGTAAAGTATGTGACGATCCTGGTTTCATTTGGCTTATCAGTATTATACAGATGATAGATCCCATGTTTGTCAGTAACGATCAGGGCTTCATTTTTGCTATATGGGACCATTCCGTAAATATCAAGAGTGTCGAATTTTTTTCCAGTATTTAAGAGGATCAGGGTATCT
Source organism: Bacteroidota bacterium (assembly GCA_030628785.1). Classification (GTDB taxonomy): domain Bacteria; phylum Bacteroidota; class Bacteroidia; order Bacteroidales; family VadinHA17; genus CAZEWS01. Next base: position 4,671 of record DAOVQI010000187.1, on the reverse strand, counting down.
TCTTTCATTATTTTAAGACCTGTTTCTTTTTCTCTTACAAAAAATTCCCCGTTTACGAAAAAAGAAAAATGGTATTCATTTTCTGATGTCCAGACCCTTATGGAATCAGCATCCCAACGAAAAATAGCACCGGAAGTTTGAAAGTAAACACCTTCAGATGTAGCAAATGTTTTCCATACATCTCCGAAGTTTTTGTCATTCTCATTTAAATATTGAATCAGTGAATGATATTGTAGATTTCCAACAGAATCAGGTGCCAAGTAACCAAATTCATTCATGGAGCCTACGAATATTTTCCCGTTTTCATCTATTGCAAGAGAGAATACCGGCTTTTCTTTTATATCAATTGGACGCCAAAATTTTCCATCATATTCCAATACGCCCCTATTGTTACCAAAGTACATTACTCCTCTTTTGTCCTGGATTATTGCAAAGTTTTGAGCCTCTTTTTTGTAATCCTCGGTGGTATAATTTAATATGGATAAATAACCCTTCTCGAAAATGGGTTGACTAAATATTGAATGGTTAAAGGAAATTAAAAACACGAAAAGAAGGGTAAATCTTGAAAATGATCTACCGGACCTGGAAATTTTATTTGGGATTTGTAATGATATGTTTAGTGGGTAAAATGATAGTATCATCCGATTAAAATGTTTAAATTGGATTAAAAGAAAAAACCAAATTAAGATTTTCAGGAGATAACTCTTCAATAAACAAATTTAATAAAAACTATTTTTTAACCCTGTTAATTCACAAAATCATTGCCAATATTTTGTAAATAGTAAATAATCAACTCGTTTAACCGGGTTAACCTAAAGTATAAAAAAACCCCATAAAATTTTATGGGGTTCTTTTTGAATGGCTAAAGTGAATTTCTACTCGATTACGATCGGTTTGTTTAAAATACCACTTTCAGAAATAACCTGAAGGTGATATATACCGGGACTTTCTTTCGACAGGTCAATTTGTTCATTATATCTTCCCACAAAATTATCGATTCTTTCGATTGTTATCATTCTGCCTTGCATATCGAAAATCCTGATCATCACATTTTCTTTTTCTTTTAGCTCAAATGTCAGGTTAAATATACCCTGGTTAGGATTCGGGTAAACAGCCATGTGTTTTATGTTCCCGCGAACTTCTTTTACACCGGTTGCCGAAAGATTTGGAGTTCTGTTCGACCTGGATGAATTATGAGTTCCAGCCTTGCGTGTAGCATTACATGGCTGTGGTGGTATTACCTCGACTACATAATAGAAAAATCCTGAGGAAGGTGGTGTAAGATCAGTATAAGATGTAGAAGTGCTCACCACTGAATCCAGTTTTTCCCAACCCAGATCTGAAGAATACCTGTAAATATAATAGGTGCTGAAAGTAAATCCCTCATAATGATCCCATATTAAATTGATTACATTATTAAGTCCCAAATTTTGAGTAAGGTGCATTGTTTTATGCGGCACGCTTAATTCAGATTCGTTTCCACATATATCAACAACAGAAAGCCTGTACTTCCATGAACGTATAGCCGGATCAGCAACAGAGTCAACAAATGTGCTTAAACTGTCAACCGGTCTGGTGCCAATAAGCTGGTAAATGTCTTTTTGTGAGCTTTCTCTGTATATGTTATAATAATCTACATCAGTAGAATATTTTTTTTCCCAAACGATAAGGTTCTTCTGGGAAAGGCTGTCAACAGTAACCAGACAAATAGGATTTACAGCAGGCGGGTCTTGTTTGATTTCAGCACTTGCAACCCCTATACACCCGGCAGCATCTGTCACTGTTACCTGATACACTCCGATTGAAAGATTGCTAATATCCTGTGTGGTTTGACCACCAGGGGACCATTCATAAGTATAAGGTTCTGTACCCCCCGTTACACTGATGTCAATTGCCCCACTAGTGGCATCTGAACAGGATGTTCCGGTAACTGAGTTAATAGTAACAACAGGACCCCCAATATTATTTACAATGGCAGGCTTAACTGATTGGCAACCATTTGCGTCGGTAACCGTTACAGAATAAATTCCCGCGGCAAGATTTTCTTCAATCTGGTAAATTCCACCTGTAGACCATAAATAAAGATAAGGCGCTGTACCCCCGCCTACTATGGCAACAGCCTGACCATCAGAACCGGCACAGCTTGCATCGGTTACAACAGTAGTAATGTTTAGCATCGGAGGTTGTGTTATTTCAAAACTTGCAGAAGCTATACAGCTATCATCATCCGTTATCACTATATCATATACTCCTGCTGCCAGGCTGTCGATATCTTCTGTAGTGGCACCATTTGACCATAGAATTGAATATGGGGGAGCACCGCCTGATACACTTATATCTATTGCTCCTGACTCATCACCATAACAAGCATTATGTATAAGGCTGACCAGCGTAATTTGCGGACCTGTACCATCATTTCCAATATTTACCGAACCAGTAGCATAACATCCGTTAGCGTCAATAACATTTACGTAGTGCACACCAGGAGATAATATACTGTTTGTATCATTTGTTTCACCATTTGACCATACATAGCTGTAGGGTTCAACTCCTCCGGTTACGCTTACGACTGCTTCACCATCACTGATACCGCAGGTCGAAGGTTTGATTTCGGTTACTGTGACCTGCATTCTGTCTTCGATAATTGCAGTACCGGTTGTTGCACAGTTATTTGGATCACTAACTACAACTGTGTATGTCCCAATATCCAGACCTGTAACTATTGTATCAGTGCTGCCTGTTGACCAGTAATATGTAAACGGACCTGTTCCTTCAGTAACCTGAACACTGACTTGTCCATTGGTAGAATCACAATAAGCTCCCAGGGTAGTAATTTCCAATACAGGAGAAGGGTTAACAGTTAAATTCAATTCGTAAATACTATCGCAAGAATTTATTGTCTGATAATTTGCAAAATATTGTCCTGCTGTCTTGTAATATGTTCCTCGCCATAGCAAACTGTCATTATCGCATATTTCCTGATTATCTGTATAGTAGTAAGTTGGGTTAATAGTTAAATTCAATTCATAAATACTATCGCAAGAGTTTACTGTTTGGTAATTTGCGAAATACTGTCCGGTTGTACTGTAATAGTTTCCGTGCCATAATAAACTATCCCCATCACATATTGTTTCATTATCAGTGTAATTGTATTTTGGAATGACAGTTAAATTCAATTCATAAATACTATCGCAAGAGTTTACTGTCTGATAGTTTACAAAATATTGTCCTGCTGTCTTGTAATATGTTCCTTGCCATAGCAAACTGTCATTATCGCATATTTCCTGATTATCTGTATAGTAGTAAGTTGGGTTAACAGTTACATTGATTGGTGTAGTATCGCTACATCCTGCAATTTGGGTTACACTGAAATAAACTGTATGTAATCCTGAAGTACTAAATACATATTTTACTGTTTGGTTAGGAATAGTTGATATAGAATCAGGAGTAAAATCCGCATCAAAATCCCAGTAATAGGTCGAACCGAGTGCTATGTTTGTTGAATTATCGGTGAAAATTGTACTATCGCCAAAGCACACTGTTGGCACAGAAACATCAAAATTTGGTGTTTCACAGTAAAATTCCATAGCTCCGATATCAGGCTTGGTTGCATCTCTGGCAATACCGAAAATGTCATCAGTTACTTCTGGGACAGGAGTTGCTGCCTGATGAAGGGTTGCTTGTGCCACACGCAGGTCGGTTTCTGATGCAAACAGAGGATCAACTGAAACAGAATTAGCATCCATACTACTTGCAGTTTGCAAAGCTGCAAGGTTATCCCGTGCAGCACCATCCCAGTATGCGATGTCGGTAGTTGAATACAGGTCATTATTGTCTGATGCATCAACTGCCGTAGTTGTATTTATGTAATATGCATAGCCGCCTTTTGTATTGGCAAAAATATTGTTCTTAACATTGATATAATCTCCTCCGGAAACACGGAATGCTAATTTATAACCAGCATTGCTATTTGTACTGGCAATATTTACGGAATTGTAGTAAATATTTTGATATTCACAATTATACAAATAAATACCATATGCATAGGATGCTCCCTGTATGGAGATAAAATTGTTTGCAACAAGACCCTGTTTAATTAAGGTACCATTACAATATTCTAAATAAATTCCTCGTGCATGATTATCATTTGTTATCTTATTTGTTTCAACAATAATATCTTCATCACAATCATTCAAATAAATTCCATACCAGGAATAATCGCTGGTACTTATTTCATTACCTTTAATTACCGGTCCTTTCTGGTCTTCAAGGTATATTCCGTTGTCTGTTTGATCACTTATAATATTTTCTATAATCTGTACATTTTGAGATTTGTTTCCATCATCTCCATTCATATTTATCCCTTTACCACCTTCAGCAATAATATTTTGTTTTATCAGGATATTATTTGTAACATTTCCGTTGACAGAGTAAATTACTGACGAATTAGCAGAATTGCTTGTGTAAATAATATTATTCAGGATATTAAGATTATTTACACTTCCATATAAAATAACCGTTGTACCCCACGTGTTGTTTGTAGCGACTAAAGTCATACTTTTAAAAGTAATATAATCTGTACCGGTTAACTTAACTAAATAATCTTCTCCTGCTGATTGTGCATCGTACGTTAAGGTTACATCAGTAGAATCGCCTGATTCCGATTGAAAT
>DAOVQI010000390.1 GCA_030628785.1 Bacteroidota bacterium | reverse complement strand
TGATTTTATAGAAACGCTTGGGATAACCATTCTGGAAGGCCGGGATTTCAGTGAAGATATACCTGCTGATACAACGGCTGGTGTGATCATCAATGAAACTCTTGCCAAACGTATGAACTGGGCTGACCCTATCGGGAAAAAAGTCCAGACTGGTCAGGATGAAAATTACAGAATAGTCGGTCTGATGAAAGACTATCATCAGACAGGCTTATATAATGAAATCGAATCATACCTTCTGTTTTACCGCTTAAACAACTATTTGATTTACGCAAAACTGGCTGATGAAGATATACCCGGAACAATCCGGCTCATGAAAGATAAATGGAACGATATATACCCGGAGCAGCCATTCGAATATACCTTTCTTGTGGATGATTTTAACAACCAGTTTGAGGCGGATGAAAAACGAGGTGTCATTTTTTCTTTGTTTTCAATCCTTACGATATTGATTGCCTGCCTGGGATTGTTCGGACTTGCATCCTATACTGTAGACCAGCGAACCCGTGAGGTGGGTATACGAAAGATCATGGGTGCGGGTGAAGGAACGATTGTCCGGCTCTTCTCGAGAGAATTTCTGATTCTTGTCGCTATCTCATTAATAATTGCTTTCCCGGCAGCTTTCTTTTTCATGAGGGACTGGTTACAAGATTTTGTTTTCAGGACCAATCTGAAACCACTGACTTTTATTTTATCCGGCATAATCACATTAGTTATTGCATATGCAACAATCAGCCTTCATACGTTCCGGGCAGGAAGGACAAATCCGGCAGATGCCATCCGGCAGGTATGATTTTTCCACACTCAAACGAAAATATAATCAATATCCTTTATTGAAATATCCATGAATGCACTCACTTTTCAGGGAAAGAAAAAAATTGTTTATCAAACTGTTCCCGATCCATTCATCGAAACACCAACCGATGTTATTATTAAGGTTCATTACACAGCCGTTTGCGGCTCGGATATGCATGTTTACCATGAAAGAGAAAAGGGCCTTGACAAAGGGACTATTATGGGCCATGAGTTTGTGGGAGAGATTATTGAATTGGGGAAGCAAGTTAAATCTTTTCACATAGGTGATAAAGTGATTAGTCCTTTTACCACCAATTGTGGTAATTGTTATTTCTGCTCAATTGGTTTAACGGCCCGATGCATGAATGGACAATTATTCGGTTGGGTTGAAAAAGGGGAAGGTCTTCAGGGAGCTCAGGCTGAATATGTCAGGGTACCCTATGCCGAATCCACATTAGTTAATTATCCTGAAAATATTCCCACACAGGAAGCCTTACTTTTTGGAGATATTTTTCCCACCGGTTTTTTTTGTGCTGATATGGCAGAAATAAAGTCAGAAGGAATTTACGTGGTACTTGGTTGCGGACCTGTCGGATTAATGGCAATTATCGGTGCGAAATTACTTGGGGCTGTTCAAATCTATGCTATCGATTCAATTGAAAACAGGTTATCGTTTGCCCGGAAATATGGTGCAATTCCGGTGCACCTTTACGACGAAAATCCGGTTAATAAAATATTGGGAGTTACGAACAGCGTTGGTGCAGATGCCGTCCTTGAAGCTGTTGGGAACAATAGTGCAGGCAAACTGGCTTTCCAACTGGTACGGCCTGGTGGCATTATTTCAACCGTTGGAGTTCACACAAAAAACGAATTCCCTTTTTCCCCGGTTGATGCATACAATAAAAATATTACCTTTAAGATTGGAAGATGTCCTGCCAGAAACTACATCGAACGGTTAATAACATTTGCTGCAAAAAAAAGATTGGAACTTGATAAAATAATTACACACCAATACCCATTGAAAGAGGGAGCAAAAGCATATAAGCTATTCGATAAAAAAGACGACGGGTGTATAAAGGTAATCCTTAAACCCTGAAAAAAAGTTACCAGTAGAAGAATAAAAAGAAAAAACTAATTTTACTAGATAGACATAACAAAATTTACTCAAAGAATCGGCATAATAACCAAATACTTCACAGTCATGAAATCATTACACAGTTTAATCTTTTTAACCCTGATTGTATTTTTCCTCCCGGGTTGTTGGATTGACTTCTGGGAAGGAACCATTTACGGTGAGGGTCCAGTAGTCACCGAAGAACGGGATATTTCCGGATTTGATGGTATCAAAGTCAGTTCAGGCATTGATGTTTACCTTAAGCAGGGAAATTCAGAAAAGGTAAAAGTTGTTGCTGATGAAAATCTGCATGATGTTATCGAAACCGAAGTCAGGAATGGCACGTTACATGTTTTTTCTGAAGTGAATATAAGAAAAGCCAAATCGAAAAAAGTATATGTAACCATTAAAAAGCTCAACAGCATACGCATCTCCAGTGCCGGTGATGTCAAGGGACAAAACAAGATTAATACCAGGTATCTGACGATTTCCCTGAGCAGTGCCGGGGACCTGTCACTGGATGTCGATGCTAAGCGAATCGAACTGTCTATCAGCAGTTCAGGTGATGCTAACCTTTCAGGAAGCACAGATTATTTCGATGTCAGTCTAAGCAGTGCAGGCGATCTTAATGCATATGAGCTTGAGGCAAAAACATGTAAGATAAGGGTTTCAAGTGCGGGAAATGCGAAAATTCATGTCACAGAGGAATTAAGTGCAACTGCCAGCAGTGCCGGTGATATTTATTACCGGGGCGATCCGAAAATCAAACATTTAAGTTCTTCAAGTGCCGGAGGGATTCATAAAAGATAGTTATAAGTTACCTGCCAACCGGCAGGCTGGTTTGTTAATTGTTATATGTTAATGGTTTAAGGGTTTGAAGTTTTGCCAAAGGCATCCCTGGACAAGTTGCAGGTTATTTCACTTTTTACTTTTCACCCCGTGAAACCCTGCACAGCAGGAGCAACGAAGTTGCTGTTTCACAGGGTTCACCCAGTGAAATAATTTTGCTTGCAAAATTGCTCCGCATTTCACAGGGTAAACTTTTATCTTTCATCTTATGGAGAACCACTCTCAAATCGCTGTATTAGGCGGTGGCAGTTGGGCAACAGCCATCGTTAAAATATTGTTGGAAAACGTAGATGGATTGAACTGGTATTTGAGGAAAAAGGGAAATATCCAATACATA
>DAOVQI010000278.1 GCA_030628785.1 Bacteroidota bacterium | reverse complement strand
ATTAAACTTTATATCTGATAAATAAAAAACCTTAGCCTTAGCCTAAGCCTTAGCCTAAAAAATTACAAGGCAATTAGAAAGAGGCATAACTCATTGTATATCAGATTATATATTTGAAATTTCGATACATTTAACATCAATTCTTATGGCAAGATTAATAGGTGTGGACTTACCGAAAAACAAAAGAGGAGAAATTGGGTTAACCTATATCTTAGGTATAGGTAGAAGCTCAGCAAGAAAAATTTTAGAGGAAGCAGGCGTAGAGAAAAACATTAAAGTAGCCGATTGGACAGATGAGCAAATTGTCAAGCTTCGAAAAATTCTTACAGAAAAATACAAGCTCGAAGGTGAATTACGCTCTGAGGTTCAGTTGAACATTAAACGTTTAATGGATATTGGTTGTTATCGCGGCATTCGTCATAGAATCGGTATGCCTGTCAGAGGACAGAAAACCCAAACCAATGCCAGAACGAGAAAGGGAAGAAGAAAAACAGTTGCAAATAGAAAGAAAGCTACAAAATAAAGACTAAATTATGGCTAAGAAGACAGGATCATCCAGAAAAAGAATTGTTAAGGTTGAGCCAATAGGACAGGCCCATATACATGCATCTTTCAACAATATTATCATTACACTTACCAATCAGTCAGGACAGGTAATTTCATGGGCTTCAGCTGGAAAAATGGGTTTCAGGGGATCAAAGAAAAATACACCTTATGCTGCCCAGGTAGCATCGGATGAATGTGCAAAAAAAGCCTATGATTTGGGGTTGCGAAAGGTGAAGGTGTTTGTCAAAGGCCCGGGCACCGGAAGAGAATCAGCTATTCGAACCATCCACTCAAATGGGATTGAAGTTGCTGAAATTGTTGATGTGACACCTCTTCCACACAATGGTTGCAGACCCCCTAAAAGAAGGAGAGTGTAGTTTATTTAATGTTGAAAAAGAATTATGATTATAATTAACACGAAATAAAAAATTTCATAAAACAAACTATATGGCAAGATATTTAGGTCCAAAGAGTAAGATTGCAAGGAAATTTGGTGATCCTATATACGGACCCGACAAGTCGTTTGAAAAGAAAAATTATCCTCCAGGACAGCACGGAACAAATAAAAGAAGGAAGAAAACATCCGAATATGGGATCCAATTGAAGGAGAAACAAAAAGCAAAATATACTTATGGTGTCTTGGAAAAGCAATTCCTGAATTTATTTAAGAAAGCTTCGAGGAGTAAGGGAATTACAGGTGAGGTTTTATTACAGTTGCTTGAATCACGTTTGGATAACGTAGTTTACCGGTTTGGTATTGCACCTACCCGAAACGGTGCCAGACAATTGGTTTCTCATCGCCATATTACTGTTAATGACATTGTGGTTAATATTCCTTCATATACAGTGAAAGCTGATGATATTGTTGGAGTACGTGAAAAATCCAAATCGCTTGAAGCCATTACTTCATCTCTTGAATCAGCCCGGTATGCAAATGTTTCGTGGCTTGAATGGGACCGCGATAAATTGAAAGGTAAATTTCTGAATGTGCCGGAAAGAGAAGAGATTCCGGAGACCATAAAAGAGCGATTAATTGTTGAACTATTTTCTAAATAAATATTTATATTTTATATGGCAATACTAGCATTTCAGAAGCCAGACAAAGTAATAATGGTCGAAGCGGACAGTACTTTTGGAAAGTTTGAGTTTCGTCCGTTGGAGCCTGGGTATGGTATAACGGTTGGTAATTCCCTTCGAAGAATCTTGCTTTCTTCCCTTGAAGGATATGCGATTACCACTGTAAAATTCGACGGGATTGATCATGAGTTTTCTACCATTAAAGGCGTAATCCAGGATGTAACAGAAATTATCCTGAATCTAAAACAGATCCGGTTTAAAAAACAAATTGAGGATATCGAAAACGAAAAAATCCTGATTAATATTACCGGACAGGATGAATTTAAGGCCGGTGATCTTTCAAAGTTTTTAAACAGTTTTGAGATTCTGAATTCTGATCATGTAATTTGCCAGCTGGAGAAAGATGTAAAGCTTCAAATGGAAATTACCATTAATAAGGGTAGAGGTTATGTGCCCTCAGAAGAAAACATGCCCATTGAAGCAGAGTTTGGAGTAATTGCGCTTGATTCCATTTTTACCCCAATTAAAAATGTAAAGTACTCGGTAGAGAATTATCGGGTTGAGCAGAAAACCGATTATGAAAAACTCATATTTGAAATTCAAACCGATGGATCAATCCATCCGAAAGATGCTTTGAAGGAAGCCGCTAAAATTTTAATCTATCATTTTATGCTTTTCTCAGATGAGAAAATAACACTTGATACTGATGAAAAGTATGCAAATGAAGAATTTGATGAGGAAATTCTTCATATGAGACAATTACTGAAGACCAAACTTGTTGATCTGGATCTGTCAGTTCGTGCATTAAATTGTCTTAAAGCCGCTGAAGTTGAGACACTTGGCGACCTGGTAAAGTATAATAAAAATGACTTATTAAAATTCAGGAATTTCGGAAAGAAATCCCTTACTGAATTAGATGATAAGTTGAAATCCATGAACCTGACTTTTGGAATGGATATCAGCAAGTTTAAGTTGGAAAAGGAATAAGATTTGTGTGAAACCTGGTAACGGATTTTTATACTATGCGTCATCAAAAAAGATTTAATCATTTAAGCCGGAAGAGTGCACACAGAAAAGCTCTGTTTGCAAATATGGCTGCATCGTTGATTTTAAATAAACGAATTCGGACAACTACAGCTAAGGCAAAGGCCTTACGAATGTTTATTGAACCTTTGATCACAAAATCAAAGAAAGATTCAACGCATTCCAGGCGAGTTGTATTCAGATATATAAGAGATAAATATGCCGTTGCTGAGTTATTCAGGGAGATTTCTCCAAAAATCACTGAACGCCCCGGTGGGTATACCCGGATCCTGAAAACAGGAAATCGTCTTGGGGATAATGCCGATATGTGCATTATTGAATTAGTCGACTATAATGAAAATATGCTTGCAGCCAAAACTGAAACAAAGGCGAAAACAACAAGAAGAAGACGGGGAGGAAAGAAAAAATCAACCGAACCTGTTGCCGAAACTTCAACTGCTGATATTGCTGTGGATGAAATCCCTGAAGTGTCAGATGAGACCCGTGATGAAGAAAAAACTGATACCGTTGCAACTTCTGGAGAACCCGAAACCGATATTGTTGAGGATGAATTAAAAGAAAGTGCAGAAGAAGTTAAAGAGGAAATTGAAGAGACTGATCCAACACCAGAACCCCCAAAGGAATCTGATAAAAAATAAAAAAACTATGGGACACATTTCAGAAATTCATGCCAGACAGATACTGGATTCAAGAGGAAATCCAACCATCGAGGTTGAGGTTTTTACCGATACCGGCTATTTAGGCAGAGCCGCTGTCCCTTCTGGAGCCTCAACAGGTGTACATGAAGCAGTTGAATTAAGAGATGGTGATAAAGATTACTATTTAGGTAAAGGTGTGCTGAAAGCAGTAAACAATGTAAATAGTATATTGAATGAAGAATTGCGCGGGTATGACGTATTTAATCAAGGCACTATCGATGCTGCCATGATTGAATTGGACGGGACCGAAAATAAATCCAACCTGGGAGCAAACGCAACCCTTGGCGTGTCGCTTGCTGTTGCTAAGGTGGCCGCACAAGAAACCGGACAACCGCTTTACCGGTATCTTGGGGGAATCAATGCTAATACCTTACCCATACCGATGATGAATATTCTGAATGGTGGTCAACATGCCGATAACAAAATTGATATTCAGGAATTCATGGTTATGCCGATTGGGGCTGAATCGTTCAGTGAGGCCCTGAGAATGGGTGTGGAAGTATTTCATCATTTAAAGGCTGTTTTAAAAGTAAAAGGTCATTCTACCAATGTTGGAGATGAGGGTGGGTTTGCTCCAAACCTGAATTCAAATGAGGAAGCCATGGAGGTTGTACTTGATGCAATTTATAAAGCTGGTTATACGGCAGGTAAGGATATTTGGATTGCTCTCGATCCGGCAGCTTCAGAATTCTACGATGAGGAAAGGAAAGTATATCATTTCGAATCGACCGGTGAAGACAAATCTACATCTGAAATGGTTAATTACTGGAAAAACTGGACAGAAAAGTATCCGATTATTTCAATAGAGGATGGTTTGCATGAAGATGACTGGAAAGGTTTTCAGGAACTTACCAAAGTAATTGGAAAAAATGTGCAAATTGTGGGTGATGATTTGTTTGTTACAAACGTAAAAAGATTGACACGCGGCATAAATGAAAAAGTAGCTAATTCGATCCTGATTAAGTTAAATCAGATCGGAACATTAACAGAGACTATAAATGCAGTCCGGTTGGCTACTATAAATTCATTTACATCAGTAATTAGCCACCGTTCAGGTGAAACGGAGGATGTTACCATTGCAGATCTTGCTGTAGGACTAAACACAGGCCAGATTAAAACCGGATCAGCATCACGTTCTGATCGGATTGCAAAATATAATCAATTACTCAGGATTGAAGAATCTTTGGGTAAGGATGCCAGATTTATTGGAAGGGATTTTAAGTTCCTTAAATAATCTGTCATTCCATCCCTCCATACTCTATAAACTTCTCACTTTCAGCTATTAACCTATAACTTATAACTATTAACTATTAACTTTTCACCTTTCACTTTTCACTTTTCACTTTTCACTTCTCACTTTTCCTCTTTTTATGTTTCTAAATATATTTTTTCATTAGGAAATTAATGATTTGCTTCTTACTTTTATTAGGATAAAAAAGTATTAATTAATT
>DAOVQI010000364.1 GCA_030628785.1 Bacteroidota bacterium | reverse complement strand
CACAGCATCCCGGTATCTCTTCCATCCCCGTTAATAACGAGAGTGTCCTCAAGAAAATCAGCCAACTGGAGACATTTTTCACGATTAATTTCAATAAGCTTAATATTATATTGCCTCTCAAGTTCTTTTGCTATCCTCCTGCCAATCCGGCTTCCCCCAAGGATCATAATGTTTTTGAGAGTTAGTTTTTCTTTGCCGGTATATTTCATGATTTCTCCATATCCTGATAGAGTTGAAACAACATATACCAGATCATTTACCAGAAAACGGTCATCTCCATGAGGTATGATGGTCTTTTCATTCCTTGTAATCGCAACAGCCCTGTAATCCAGGGGTTTATTCTGGTTTGTAACTTCTATCAGGGTTTTGTTAATGATGGGTGCATTTTCATCCAACTTCAAAACAAACAGGGAGAGTCTTCCACCCGAAAAATCTAAAAATTCTGTAGTCCCGGTCTGATGCAAAAGCCCGATCACCTCCCTGGCAGCAATCATTTCAGGATAAAACAGGTAATCAATACCCATGGTAACAAAATGATCCTTGTGGGAAGGTATAAGGTATTCCGGATTATCGATACGTGCGATGGTAGTTTTTGCTCCCAGTTTTTTGCCCAGGATGGCAGCAGTGATGTTTGTATCTTCAGAATGTGCAACAGCAATGAACAAATCAGTCCGCTTGATATTGGCTTCTTTCAGAATTTCGATTGATGTGGCTGATCCGGTAACGGTCATTATATCCATACTGGCATCGATAGCCCTTAACCGTTCATCTTCAGGATCGATAACCACAATATCATGATTCTCATTACTAAGCATCTTAGCCAAATGAGACCCAACTTCGCCGGCACCGGCAATAATAATCTTCATAAATATCAATAAACAGAAAATCTGCGAAACAAATTAAAGGATAATCCTATTAATAATCCAAATCTTCCCGATTTTTTTTTCTAACATGAATAATTCAGTTTAAAATAATCACCTACAAATTCGTAACAAATACCCCACTTTCCATAACTGAATAACAGGGTATGTTTTTAATACTGCATTCTTCTTTCACTCGCTTATTATCCCAGTACGAATTCGACGAGTCAATAATTACCTGTTTAACAGAAAAAAGATTGAAAATGGTTTCCAGAGGTATCCCAGGGTTGTTCCCATAAATCAGATAATCAATATTTATTTTCACTCCTGTTGAATAATTCTGTAAACTGTGATTATTTAAAACATAAATTCTTTTTCCATAATACTGAATAAAATTTCTGTGAACATATAAATTATTCATTGTATCCGGCAGGCTATTTCCTTTGCTGCCAATGTTTGTTAATTGATCCAATCCATAAAATTCTTTTTTTCGGATACCCAACAAATTCCAATACTTATTTACATAATATAAAACCCTTTCCCTGCTGTTTTTCAAATTAAAATCACCAATTAAAACACTCTTCCTGCCATCGATAAAGTTCAGTGTTGACATTCCTTTTACATTATATACAGCCATCATTTTTTGTGATTCTGATTGAAAATTTTTAAAAAGATTCAGTCCTATAAATATCATACACAAGCTTAATGCGGCAATAAATGATATTCTCTTTTTTTCAATAAGGAATAGTGCCAGACAAAAAATAATTAAATAGATAATAACGGTTTCCAAAATGGTATTTGATATCCCTGTTGATAAGGAATAAGGCAAACTTTCAATAAAATGAATTGAAGCGTTAAGCCCTTTAATGGTTTGAATAAGAAGGAATGAGGCAACTGTTGCCATCCAGGGTATCCACGAAAAAAGAAGGACCATTACACCCAGGTAAATAATGATGGTAGCAAAGGGTATCACCACGATATTAGTCAGTAAAAAATAATTCGGGAATTGGTTAAAATAAAAAATGATTAATGGGAAGGTTCCCAGTTGGGCTCCGACAGACACGGTTATTAACCCCCAAATCTTATCAACGATCCAGTACCGGTTCCTGTAAAGCCGGTACATTTTTGGTTGAAAATAGACTATTCCTGCAACCGCTGAATAAGATAATTGAAATCCTATCTTCATGATCAGATAAGGATTGATAAGTAGCAAGAAAAATGCAGAAGCAGCCAGTATATTGTAGATGTTTACCGTCCGGTGTAACGATTGACCTATTATAACAAAACTAAACATCGTAGCCGCACGCATGACCGAAGGAGAAAGTCCGGTAAGGAAAGCAAAAGACCAAAGACATACGAAGGTGATCATAGCACGAATAACCCTGCCATACCTGAATTTGGCAACAAAATGGAATAAATGAAAAATTAGAAAATAAATTATTCCCACGTGAAGGCCTGAAACAGCAAGAATGTGCATCGCTCCGGAGGTGGTATAAGCCTCTTTCAACTCCTCACCCAAATTGTCTCTGAATCCAAGAGTCAGGGCGCCGGCAACGGCAAATTCATCTCCTTCAAGTCCGAGATCCCGGTAAGTATTCAAAAAATGGCTTCTTAGTTTACGTGACCCCAGGAGGATAACATTTCCTTTATTTTGGTCGATTTTCCTCCAATTGGATGTTGGCAGGTATAGCTGACCGTAGACACCATTAAATGCCATGTATCTCCTGTAATTAAATTCACCGGGATTTTGAGAGTACTGGATAGTCTGAAGCGATCCCTGAAAGACTATCTGGTCGCCCGTTTTCAGCATTTTTGCGATGCTGTCCATTTGAAAATACACCAAAACCTTACCCCTGGTTTTTACCCATTTCTTTCCAACCCTGATTGATTTCATCTGCAGAATGCTTTTTACTGATCTGGGCTTATCCTGTGGTGATTCGACCAAATTTGCTATGGCAAGACATTCCCCATCAATAAAATCAGTATAATTTGATCGATTATTCCTGAGCTGTATTATACCTGCGCCCAAAATAAAAAGAAAGAAAAACAAAATTACTCCATAAACCCACCTGTACATGTAATTCCGACTCAGCTTTTTAAATAGAAACGTCCCGATCAATAAAATAAAACAAACCGCAAAACAAGGATATAAAGCATTTTCCCTAACAGGAAAATAAAGCTGAAGGATTATTCCTGCTGTAAACGGAAGTAATAAACGCAGGAAAGGAATTTGTCTGATTTTTTCGCTAAAAGGCATTTTTATAACTAGTCAGCTAAATCAAAAGGAAAGACATAAGAACATAGCTTCGTAAATTAATTTAAAAAACAATATTTGATTGATATTTTATACTGATTTTGGTTATTCCCAAAGGCTAAGGCTGATCCCGAAAACTTTCGGGAGAGGCTAAGGAAGATAAAAGGTTTTAGGATTTAAAGGAATTATTATTTGAAATGACATATAAAGATTTTATTTATATAATAAAAAGAGAAAACTTAGAAAAACATAATAATTAATATAAAGTAAAGAAAATAGGAAAGGTATGTCATAAAGACAAGGACATAGCTTCGTAAAAGTAATTAAAAAGGTTAATACTATTCAAATGAAACTGCTAAATTTGAATGATTGTGGAAT
>DAOVQI010000034.1 GCA_030628785.1 Bacteroidota bacterium | reverse complement strand
ATAGCCACCAGTTTTGTTCAAAAAGGTCATTTGGATCTGATCGCTGAAAATTCAGTGAAGGCTAATGTGGTTGAGGAAAAAATTACTGAAGCAACAGAGGTTGTCCTGGGCGAAGCGGAAGAGGAAGAAATAAAAAAGACTCCTACCGAGTTAGACCGCTCTGTTGAGCCGGTTCCGGGAGTTGATCCTGACATAACCCTGCCCGGGATATGGACAGATGAACTAACTAATGGAATGAAGGTATATGGTATTGAACACTATGAACTACCTCTGGTTCAGTATAGTATCGTAATTGATGGAGGACATATGCTGGATGATATGAATAAAATTGGAGTAGCCAATCTTGTTGGCGATTTGATGATGGAAGGTACAAAGAATAAAACACCGGAAGAACTTGAAGAGGAAATCGAATTACTTGGGGCATCTATTTCAATGTATACAAGCTCTCAATCCATTAACATTTCGGTTAATACCCTGGCCAGAAATTACAAAAAAACACTTGATCTGGTCAAAGAAATTTTCCTTGAACCCAGATGGGATGAAGAGGAATTTAACCTGGCTAAAATCAGGATTATTAATTCCATAAAGCAACGCAAGGCTAATCCGAATTTTTTAGCTTCAAATGCCTTCAATAAAATCCTTTATGGAGAAAATCATATACTGGCTTATAATGTATCGGGTAACGAAGAATCTGTGGAGAGCATAACTATAGAAGATTTGAAGGATTATTATAATAAATATTTTTCTCCTGCAGTGGCCAGATTTCATATCGCAGGGAGTATATCGAAAGCTGATGTAATGAAATCTCTTGAAGAACTGAATGGATTATGGAAGTCTAAAGAAGTGGAAATACCAGAATTTGAAGTTCCTCCAACACCTGAGAATTCAAAAATTTATTTTGTCGATGTTCCCGGGGCCAAACAATCCGTAATCAGGATCGGTTATCTTGCCCTGGCTCGTACAGATGATGATTATCACCCTGCTACGGTTATGAATTATAAGCTTGGCGGGTCATTTAGCGGAGTTGTAAATATGATCCTGCGTGAGGAAAAAGGTTTTACATATGGAGCAAGAACCGGTTTTTCAGGGTCTAAACTTGTAGGTCCGTTTTCAGCATCTTCCAGTGTACGGTCAAATGCAACACTTGAGTCGGTGGAAATCTTTAAAGAATCCATGGAAAAATACAGAGAGGGCATAACGCAGGAAGACCTTGAGTTCACGAAAAACGCCCTAATCAAATCAAATGCCAGAAGGTTTGAAACGCTTGGAGCATTGCTGGGTATGCTGCGTACCAAGAGCGCTTATGATCTTCCGGATGATTATATCAAAAAGGAAGAAGATATTGTGAAAAAAATGACCTTTGAAGAGCATAAAGCATTGGCACAGAAATATATCATCCCGGATAAAATGATCTACGTGGTTGTGGGGGATGCCGAAACCCAACTGGAACCATTGAAAAAAGTTGGCTTTGGAGATCCTGTGCTTATTGAAGATTAATATTTATATGTAATTAGCAAAACTGTAATTAATCAGTTAAATAAGAGATCAGGTATAAAGGAAAATGGAATATTGCCTGCCCGCCGAAGCGGGCGAAGGCGGGGAATGTTGGAGTACTGGAATGATGGGAATAATGACTGTCCATGCGAAATTTTTTTAAAATGAAGCACCAAATCACAAATGACAAATCACAAATAAATTCCAAATATCAATTATCAAATGACCGAAACAGTTTTGGTCATTGAGTTTTTGAGCATTGTAATTTATTTGTTATTTGGTGCTTGTAATTTTTGAATTTAGAAATTCATCCAAACATTCGGACTTTATAGACGGACTCTAAATAGTCTATGAAATTTAATAATTCATTTGGTTAACAATCCCCTGGTAAAGAATTTTTACATTTGTTCTTCCAGGGGATTTCTATTTAAATTTTCTGGTCCTAAATATTATGTAACTATTTAGTTTAATTAAAAGAAAAAACATGATAGAATACGGAATAATGGAATAATGGAATATTGGAATATTGTTTATGCCACGGGCATTCCTTTAGAAAAAGGCATTCTTGCTGAAAAATATTGAGTTTATTTGCTTTTATTTGTTTATTATCAATTTAAGATATTTTGTGCTACTCGTCAGACCACTGCTGCTGCAAAGAGTATATACTCGTCAGACCACTACTACTGTTTAACTTTATGATTAGATTTGAAATATTATGCTAATAATGAGATATAACAATAAATTTGAACATCTTAGTGGTCAGACGAGTTAGACCCATTGGTTTGAATTTTAGTTTGAATTGGAAGCCATAATATTATAGTGGTCAGACGAGTAGGTTAATAAATTGAAAAATTTTCACGTTGATAATGAATTAACTTGCAACCTGCAACCTGCAACAAACATTTTAAGTAAATTAACACAATATGAAAAATGCTTATTTTACCTTAATTGCACAATTCCTGGTTTTTTTTATGGTCTTTTCAAACGGTTTTGCGCAAAAAAAGAGAGTGAGTGAACTGGGAATAAAAATAGGAGTGATGGAACCGGGGCAAAAGAATGCGATCACTGACGTTCAGGGAGTCAGGGTAGGACATTTCACTCTGGTAAAAGGAGAGGATGTGAGAACAGGAGTAACAGCAATTTTACCCCATGAGGGAAATATTTTTCAGGAAAAGGTACCTGCTGCCATTTATGTCGGAAACGGTTTTGGAAAACTTACCGGCATTAGCCAGGTAAAGGAACTGGGAAACATTGAAACACCAATTGTTTTAACCAATACATTAAGTGTGCCAACTGCGGCAGATGCCTTGATTGATTATACATTAGATATTGCAGGAAACAAAAATGTAAGATCAGTCAATCCAGTGGTGGGAGAGACTAATGATGGTTTCCTGAACGATATCCGGGGGAGGCATATTAAGAAGGACCATGTTTTGACAGCTATCTTGAATGCTACACCAGGTAAGGTTGAAGAAGGGGCAATTGGTGCCGGTACCGGTACGATTTGCTTTGGGTTTAAGGGAGGAATAGGGACTTCCTCAAGAATATTACCTGAAGCCCTTGGTGGGTACATCGTTGGAGTCCTGGTCCAAACTAATTTTGGAGGAGTATTGCAAATTAATGGAGTTCCTGTTGGAGAAGAACTTAATCAATATTACTTAAACAAAAGATTGAAAAGAAATCCTGACGGATCATGCATGATCGTGGTGGCAACCGATGCACCACTGAGTCCAGGAAACCTTGAAAGACTGGCTAAACGGGCAATGCTGGGGCTTGGCAAAACAGGTGGTATATCATCAAATGGGAGTGGGGATTATGTAATTGCCTTTTCAACAGCAGAAAATGTTAGAATGTCGTATCATTCAAAAACACCCTTATTTTCTTCATTGGTTTTGCGAAATGATCGAATGTCCCCGCTTTTTATGGCTGTCATCGAGGCTACGGAGGAAGCCATACTGAGTTCCCTCTTCATGGCTGAAACGGTTACCGGAAAAGACGGTCGTAAAGCTGATTGTTTGCCTGTAAAGGAAGTATTGACCCTTATGAAACAATATAATCGTATAACAATCGAAGAATAAGGATTTACTTTAAAATAGTAGCCCTAGTTGCCATGTCAAGTTTAAAATGACTGTTAATAAAGAGGCTAAGGCTGAGGCTAAGGCTGAGGGAATCTCTCAGGATAAGCATGTTACTACTAAGAATGATATAATTCAAGACCTTTGCCTTAGTCTTCCTTCGGTAAAAATCCTAACTAAAAACTACGTTTTTGCAAACCAGAACCAAAATATTGAATTATTTACCCTGCACTGTTCTTCAAGAAAACCAATAATATATTTATATAATGGAAAAGAAAAACATCGGAATATTGGGTGGTATGGGACCGGAAGCCACTGTTTTTATGTTTAATTTAATTGTTGCCATGACAAAAGCAGAGAAAGATCAGGATCATATCCCTATTCTGATTAATAATAATCCCCAAATACCGGATCGTACAGGTTTCTTTAACGATAATGAGATTTCACCAATGAATGATCTGATTTCCAGCGCACAACACCTGGAAAGAATGGGCGCTGATTTTATCATTATGCCGTGCAATACAGCTCATTATTTCTACAAGGATATGAAACAAAACATCAATATTCCTTTTATTCATATGATCGATGAAGCAGCAAAATATGCATCAGATAAATTATCCGGGATCCGTTCATTTGGTTTACTCTCAACCATTGGCACCTATTCATCAAGGTTATACGAAGAAAGTTTCGAAAAACAGGGATTGCAAATTATTGTCCCGGATGAAGATTTTAAGAATAAAATAATGCAGGCAATAACAGGTAAGCAGGGGATCAAAGCAGGGTATAAAAAGATACCACTGGAGATTCTCCTTGAAGTTGTCGATCATTTAAACCAGAAAGGATCAGGGGCAATGATTAATGGATGTACTGAAATATCACTTGTTATCAATGAAGAACATATGGATATTCCCCTGTTGAAACCCATGCAGGTTCTTGCCGAAAAAGCCATTCAATTCGCCGGGTATGAATTAAAATAAACTAAATGACTAAAATGTCTAAAATGAGCTAAAATGCCTAAAATTAAAAGAAATGGGAAAAATGAGAAACATAATCATCTGAATAAAAACTTAGTTCATAATTTTATAAACTAAAAAAACTTATTATTTTTGTTGTGAAAAAAATCTTTCTTATGGAAACACATAACCTGGAAACAAGAAAAAAAGAATTAATTGAAAAAATCGGGGTGTTTTATGAGAAATGGGGAATGCAACCTGTTCCTGCCCGGATTATTGGATTGTTATTGGTGACGGACAAACCTTACCTTACATTTGACGAAATAACAACAGAATTGAGTGTAAGCAAAAGCGCTGTAAGTATTGCGGTTAATCTGTTACTGAATACCGAACAGATCGAATACATTACCTTACCGGGAGACCGTAAGCGGTATTTTAAATCCAGAATAACAAATTGGAAAGACATGGTCGGTAGTGTTCTGGATTTTGCCAAAAGTTATAGCAGTCTTTTTAATGAAATTCTCGAAATACGCTCTGATAAGGATAGTGAGGTGAACCGGAGCTTGAATGAGATCATACTATTCATTGAATATATTGAAGAAGCGTTACCTCATCTTATTTCGAACTGGGAAGAAAGTAAAGGGTAAATATCAATGGTTGTTAAGTTTTTTTTGATGTTTACCTGATTTTTTTGTTCAATTAGTTTAATAAATTATAAACCAAATAGATAATATTAAATCAAAACGAGTTAATACTGTTTTAAAAAATTGAAACATTCATTTTTACTTTTTAAAATCCTCCTTTTTAGATATGAAAACAATTTCTGATTATGTTCTCAGGTTTAGAAAGGTCATTATTATATCGACCATATTCATAACCTTTGTTTTAGGGTATTTCATTAAGGATCTTCATATTAACCCCGACGTATTTGACAGTTTGCCCAGGGATGATAAGGTTGCCATATTGTTTAACAAGGTGGGCGAAGAGTTTGGAGGAAATTACTATTGTATTATTGGAATTCAATCAGAGGATATATTTACAAAGGAGGTTTTCGAACAAATCCGGCAGATCACTGATTCACTCCGGTTTATGAATGGGGTCGGGAGCATCATGAGTCTGATCGACGTAATTGATATTAAAGGCAGTGATTGGGGAATTGAGATCGGGAAATTGGTTGATGAGTATGATCTTCCGGATACGGAAAAAGAATGGAATGATCTGAGATCCTATGTCTTATCAAAGGAAATGTACAAGGGCACCCTTGTTTCAGCGGATGCAACCATGACGATAATTATGGTACGTTTGCAGGGAGAGGTTGAAAAAATTGAAGTAGCACGCAACCTGCGCAGGAAAACCATGGAACTGGGGTTACCTGAAAAACTATACTTTGGTGGACAACCATTTTTTATTGAAGCCATCGGGAATGTGATTTCAAAAGATCTGACATTGATTGGCCCTTTTAGCTTTCTCTTAATTCTATTCGTACTTTACTTTAGCTTTCGCTCAATAAGGGGAGTAATTTTACCCGTTCTTACCATTCTGATCAGCATTATCTGGACATATGGGGTAATGGGATTGGCCGGAGTAGAAATATCCATCATAACAAGCATTATTCCGATATTACTGATCGCAATTGGTAGTGCTTATACAATTCACGTATATAACAGGATTGAGGAAACCGTTGTAAAAAATATGGATTCAGGATTAAAGGTTGCTTTGGCTTATATTATGATACCGGTATTTTTTGCATCCCTTACGACCATTTTTGGCTTTCTTTCCTTCATCTTCGGGTCCTACATCAAAATCATCAGTACTTTTGGCGTTTTTACCTCATTGGGTATTTTCTTTGCTATGTTACTCTCCCTGTTCTTTACCCCGGCTTTAATTGCAACCTTCCCGTCCAGGAAAAGTAAACTTAACCGTCGAAGCAGTGGATCTTTCCTTATCCTGCTATTGGATAAACTTTACCTGTATATAAACAAATATCCCAAAACGATTGTAATCGTATGGGCATTTATCATCATTCCTTTTCTTATCGGCATTTTCAGAATTGAGAGAAGAGTGGATTTCCTGGATTATCTCAAGAAGGATAATCCGAACCGGATTACTGAAAAAGTGCTGACCGAGAAAATGGGTGGAACTTCCCCGGTTTATGTGTCAGTTAAAGGTAATGTACTTGACCCTGAAGTTCTGAAGCAAATTAAGGCCACATCTGATTTCATGCTGAAGGATAAAAATCTTGTCAATGCCCGGTCTGTTGCAGACCTTTTTGAGCAAATGAATGATGTTATGGGGGAGGGTAAGAAAATTCCGGACGATCCGGAAAAGGTAGCCAACCTCTGGTTTTTGCTTGAGGGACAAGAAGTACTTGAACAACTGGTTAGCCCTGAACTGGATGAAGCTTTGATAAATGCCACATTCGGGTCCACCGATATTCTGGATATAAAGATATTTATTGATGGATTAAATCAATATATTTTGAAAAAGGGGGATATAAAAATAGAAGTTACTGGTATTCCTTCCCTGGTTTTAAAGCTTGACAGGAGAATAATTACCAGCCAGATGCGAAGCCTTGGAATTGCTATTATTCTGGTTTTTATAGCTGTTTCGTTCCTGATGAGGTCATTTTTAAAAGGTACAATAGCCATTATCCCAATCATTGTCACCCTGGTTATTTTGTATGGTTTAATGGGTTTATCAGGCATACCTCTTGATATCGCGACGGTTCTCGTGGGCAGTATTTCAATCGGTATCGGAATTGATTATTCGATTCATATGATCACCAATTTGAACCATGAAATGAAATTTTCCGGGAAGCTGGTTGAAGCGATAAAAAATTCAATAAAGATCAGCGGTAAATCCATTATCATAAATGTGATGGCTGTAAGTCTCGGATTTCTGATTTTGCTGTGGTCTAATCTGATCCCTTTGCAGAGATTCGGTTTATTGGTATCCATAACAATGATCACGTCCGGACTTGGGTCTTTAACACTTTTACCGGCAATCCTGATCCTTATTGAAAAAAGCAAGCTAATGTTGTTTATTAAACCAATAAAAAAGTAATGTAAAATGAAAATGAATAAAAAGAAAATCCAAAGCTTGCTGATATTGACGGCATTTATGTTTAGCCTGTTTTCATCAGCTCAGAGTGCATCAGAAATATTAGAAAAAATGGATGAGGTGATGTACGCATCAAAAGATCAAAAGTCTGTGACAACCATAGTTTTAACCGACAGGAATGGAAAAACAAGGGAACGAAAGGCGATCACGATGCAGAAAGGCAGGCATATGCGTTTGACACGGTTTACAGCACCTGCCTCACAGGCAGGAATAGGATTTCTTTCTCTTCCCGGTGAGGTAATGTACGTCTATTTACCTGCTTTTAAGAAAGAACGGCGAATTGCCACACATGTAAAAAACCAGAACTTTGCCGGAACCGATTTTACTTACGAAGACATGGAAGCCAAACCCTATTCCGAGAAATATATTCCTGAGCTGAAAGAAACACTGTCAGATCAATACGTTCTGGTACTCAAGCCGAAACCTGGTATCCGGTCCGATTATGCCTGGCTTGTCCTGTACGTTGATAGAAACAATTTTTATATGAAAAGAGTGGAATATTTTAACAGGGCTGGCATTAAAGCAAAAGAACTGGTAAGCACATTTGAACAGAAACAAGGTTATTGGACGCCTGTTGTTATGGAGATGACCGATTTAAGAAAACAGCACAAAACCAGGATGATCATGACGGAAATAAGTTTTGATAATAACTTTTCGGATGAGGAATTTACAGTACGAAAACTTAAGCAATAGGATTCTTCGAAGTAAGAGGGATATTAGAAACTGTAACTAATCAGAGCGTTGAGAGGAAAGAAATGTTATATGTTATATGTTATAAGTTAATAGTTATATGTTAAATGCTGGGTACTGGGTGCTGGGTACTGAGTACTGGTTACGGGCAAAGTAGCAGTGATTGGAGCAGGAGGCAGTTAACGGATTTCGGATTGTTGATTACTCGCACCCGCATAGCGCACACACCAGCTGCTCGTGAGGTTTTCACTCACTATGTTCGTTCAAACGTTGAGGATTTCTGATTGATAGAGAGACTGCCCGCCCGACTGGACGACTCCAGTCGTTCGGGCGGGGGAGAGGGTGAGAGACCTGCCAGCGTCCGAAGGGCCTGGCAGAGTCTGTGAAGGAGACTGGGAGAATAGGAGACTGAGAGACTAAGAGACTGGGTGACAGTGAGATGGGAGCGAGTAAACCAAAAACCATTTAATGTAGAGCCGAATTGTATTCGGCTGGTAGGCTTTAGTTTTATTAAGAGTCGTAACTCTAATTTCGTGGAATTTATTGATTTAACCAAATTGAAATATTTATTTAAAGCATGATACTATGGTTAATCTATTACACACCCTAAATCAAATACCAAGACTTGATGGCAAAAATCTGTTTCATGAAGATATAATAGCTTATAACCTTATAACTAATAACTAATAACTTATAACGTATAACGTATAACGTATAACAATTTGAATTGTTACTAAATATAAGAAAACGACTCAAAAGAACTGAGTAGTTACAAATAACTAAATATGGAGGCACTTATGAAATGGTATAATGTTTTTACAACCCTGTTTTTACTGATGGCAGCAAACTTTGGAATACTAACTGCCCAGGATAATTCCAGGCTGAATCTTATGGGAAAATTCAGCACTGACCAGCGATTTTTAACACAAAACGAAAATAAATGGTCGTGGAATGAGAACAGGTTGAATATTCAATTGGAGAGCCGGAAAAAAGGCGAAGCCAGGTTTTTTTCCGAAGTTTGGCTGAGAAGCTTTGGTTTTCCCGGTCTCACCCATATTGGTCAGTTGTCATCAAAGGACTTAACATCCCCTTATAATCTTGATATCCGTGAAGCCTATGTTGACCTGTATGGATTTTTGACAGAGAACCTTGATATCAGGATTGGCAGACAACGTTTGGCATGGGGGAGAGGTGACGTAATCAATCCTACGAACAACCTGGATCCGTATGATCTGGAAGATATCTGGGATTTTGGACGATACCATGGTTCGGATGGTATAAAAATGACTTACTATATCAGGGATTGGTTTATTGAAGGAGCTTTTTTTCCATTTTTCAGGCCGGCAACACTCCCTGTAGGCGAACTTACATCTGCATTTAATCAGGATATTTCTTTACCTGCCGGGTTGTTGTTGAAAGATTTCAGGGATTCGCTGCTCCTGCCGGATGTCAACCTGGGTGAATCAGGCAACTACGGGATAAAATTTGGAGGCTTTCTTCTGGGTTATGATGTTTCAGTGAGTTATGTTTACGGACGATCAGGACTTCCTGTTCCGGATATGAATGTCATTACACCTGTCGATCTTATGGGAGGTGTAAACCTCAAATCATTTTTGTATTACCCAAGAATGAATATTTTTGGAGCTGACCTGGCAGGAGCTATTGGCAGTGTTGGAATCTGGAGTGAAATTGGAGCATTTTTCCCGGATGAAAAACTTACCATGACCGTTGATCTTTCATCGTTGGGTATATTTCCAACAGATTCCACAATACTGGAAAAGGAAATATATCTGAAATACCTTATCGGAGCAGATTATACATTCAGGGACGGATCATACTTGAATTTCCAGTTTCTCCATGGATTTTTTCATGAAATGGGGCGGGATAACCTGAATGATTATTTCATATTTAATTTTGAGAAAAAACTATTTGACGATAAATTAAAACTCAATCCTGTTACCGGAGCTTTTGTTGTTTCCGACTGGAAAAACCTTTCATCCGGTTATGCTTTAATTTATTCACCAAGTATTACTTATTTACCAAACGATAATGCTGAAATCATGCTGGGAGTAAGGATACTGGAAGGAAAAGGGGATAATATGTTTGTTCGATTGATTGATAAGGATGAAGTATTCGTAAAATTTATCTATAGTTTTTAAGAACAAAGGAACCGGATTTATCCGTAAATAGATACCTAATAATCACATTTAACAGGGAATTGAAAACAGCAAATACATTATTGTACGGTTATAATTGATCCTAAGGTTAAGAAATTCAAGAAACAGTTTAAGGAAAAATTGAAATAACTCACTATCCGAAGGGGGTTTATATCCTACTTATTTTTCCTTTGCAAACTGCCTACTGTTTCTGCTTTTACCACTTAATTCTGTTCTCAATTCTCTGGTCTCAGCTTTATGTTCCGGCTTAAATATTAAAACATTTCAAATTGAGTCGAATTAAAATATTTACCATGAAAAGAATTGATTTAGTTAATGAACTATTTTTGCATGGATTTTAATACGTTGATGATTTTTTCCTGTCATGGTTTAATTTGGGTTAAGAAAAAATCATTCAACAAATATCAGATTTTTGACCCTTTAAGGTTCAAAAGGAACAGTATGGCTTTTCAGGGGTTGTCTAAAAACGAGTCATTGACCCTGCAAGGGTCTAACAATAATAGCCCCGGGCGCAGCCCGGGGTATAGATACAGGTAAGATCAACCGGTCCAACTACCCATGTTCATAGGAGAGAAATCGCATCATGGACCGGAACAGGCAAAAGATTCTCTAACTATAATTTAAGGTTGCACAATAGTGAAATTTTTATAATTTACCGCTTTGCGTTCTTGAGGGCTAAAAAAATTGAATACTTTACTTTTTTGACTAACATAAACGTAAATTTAGTAATCTGTTTTAAAATACATTATGAATAAGACAATCTTTGGAAAAACAGGAAAAAACGTGACATGGCTTGGAATGGGAGGGATGCGGTTTGAGAAGGAAATTCCTGAAAAAGAATGCATTGCCTCCATTCGTTATGCCAATGAATTAGGCATAAATTATTTTGATACGGCCCCGATATACAATGAAGACAGGAGTGAGGACATCTATGGTAAAGCCTTCAACGAAATGCCCAGGGATCAATTCCTGGTTGCTACAAAAGGAGAGAATGAGAAATCAGCAAAGGAAATAGAAAAGAGTATAGAACGGTCATTAAAGAGGCTTAAGGTTGACCAGATCGATTTCTATTTTCTATGGTGTGTAATTCATCCCCATCAGTTTGAAAAAGCAAAAATGAAAGGCAGATCCCTGGAAGCAATCATTAAAGCCAAAAAAAAGGGACTAATCAGTCATGTTGGCGTTTCAACCCATATGTATTCTGAAGATATAATAAAAATTGTGGATTCAGGATTATTTGAATTCATCATGATTCCATATAATGCCCTGAATTTCAGAGCAAGAGAAGAAGGACTGCGGTATGCAAAAAAGCATAATCTTGGCACAATTGTAATGAATCCCCTCTATGGTGGAGTAATTCCTTCTTTCAGGGATATGGTAAGGATTTATTCAGATAGCAATAATTCGCCTGTTGAAGATGCATTGAGGTTTTGCCTCGAATCTCCTTTCATTGATGTCACCCTTTCAGGAATGAACAGCAGGGAAATAGTAAAAGAAAACATAAAAATAGCTGGACGGGCTAGAAAAAAATCAGTTAAAGAACAGAACCGGACAGCGGAAATGATTGAATCATCTCATCCTTCAATGTGCACATCATGCAATTATTGCCTCAGCCATTGCCCTGAAGAAATAAACATCAGCTCTTTTATGGAAATTTATAATACTTATATGCTGACCGGGGACAAAAACAGTACACGGGAACGTTATAATTGGTATACACAGTTCGGACCCTTGTATAAAAGCCTTAAGAAAGCTGCTGATTGTACGCAATGTGGGGCATGCGAGGAGGAGTGTACACAATACCTGAATATTATTGAACGCCTGGAGTGGATAAAGGATAACCTTGAGTAAGGGAGTTGTCCAAATATAAGTGCCTAAAGTGCCTAAAGTTTAAAGTGCCTAAATGAAGAAGTGCCTAATAAAAGAAATGCCTAAAATGCCTAAAATTAAGAATACACTTTATCCTGTTATTTTATTGCAAAGCAATATTTCACAAGGTATATTTGTGAAGCTATGTTCTTATCTTTAATTCAACTAAGATTTCATTTCTATGTCAATATCAAAGTGGATTTTTATTTTCCTCCTTTTAAATATTTTATCCTGTATGGACTTAGATGCTTCAACACTTGAGGATTTACTACCCCTTTCTATCCAGGGATGGCAATCTGCTGAAAAAGACCGGTATTACAATTCTGAGACATTGTATAATTACATTAATGGTGGTGCAGAATTATACATTTCCTATGGATTTAAAGAAGTTATAAGCCGTACCTACAGCAAACCCGGCCAACCCAATCTAACAGTAGAAATCTTTGATATGGTAGAGGCAAAGAATGCTTTCGGTGTTTTTAGCCATGTCAGGGAGGATGTTGATTATTCATACGGACAGGGCTGTCAGGTTTATGAAGGTGTCATCATGTTCTGGAAGAACCAATATTTTGTTTCAGTGGTTTCCGATGATGAAACGGAATCTTCCATGTCGGCCATTCGTAAACTTGCTGAAGATATAGATAATTTAATAAAAGGGGAGGGGCAACTGCCTGAAATTCTTATGCTTCTGCCTGTTACAGGATTAGTTGAAGAAAGTATTCTTTATTTTTTTCATCCCGCCTGGCTGAATTCTTTTTATTATATATCCGATGAGAATATATTGAATATTAATGAAAAAACTGATGGTATTTTGGCAAAATACGGCGATCCTGAAAACAGGTGTTATTTGCTGATTATTGAATATCCTACAATAGCAGATGCCCGGGTTGCCTTTAAAAGCTTCAGTGAAAATTACTCAAAAGAAATTCAAACTTCAGCTACTGTCGAAATTGAAGATGGCAGTTGGATGGCTTGCAAGACAATGAATAAGATTCTGGTGGGAGTATTTAATGCCGGATCAAAAACACAGGCACTGGAATTGATGAATCAAGTTCGGGAAAAATAGCACCTTTCAATTCAAATTCATATATGCAAACCGTAAACCTTACATAAAATGGCAAAAAAAACAATTACAAGGAGAACATTACTGAAGAATTCTGCAATTGCTGCGGCAGGAGGTGCAGTGTATTTAAATTTTCCGGTTAAGCTTTTTGGAGGTAATACTGAAAATAAGACAAAGGTTATACTAATCCGGCATGAGGGAGTTATTAATGATTCCCGGATCGTCAACAAGGCGGTGATCCGGGATATGCTTGATAAGGCTGTGAGGGAGCTTACCGGATATAATGAAACACAAACAGCCTGGAAAAGCCTTATTATGCCTAAAGACGTTGTTGGTATCAAATCAAATGTATGGGGTCGTCTTCGTACTCCTTTGGAACTGGAAGATGCCATCAAAAACAGGGTAATGGAAGTTGGTGTACCTGGGGATAAAATAAGCATAAGGGATCGTGGTCTTCTAGATGATAAGGTTTTCACTGAGGGTACTGCGCTAATCAATGTCCGTCCCATGCGTACGCATGACTGGTCTGGTGT
>DAOVQI010000312.1 GCA_030628785.1 Bacteroidota bacterium | reverse complement strand
TAATTTATCAATAGCCCCGCCTTTTAAGGCGGGGTTTGAAAAGAAACCAACTCCCCTCCCTCAAAATTTGGGGAATTTAGTAAATTTGAAAATAAAATTCCCCAAATTTTGAGGGGAGATAAATAGGCTAACTTTGTTCCCCGCCCTAAAGGACGGGGCTATTGATATTTTTTTAATCTATAGTTTATGAATAATAGAGGTTAGCTCATTTTAGTTCATTTTAGTCATTTTAGTCATTTCCCTATTTTAGCTCATTTTCCAATTTGTTTGTTATAATTCGTTCATATAAAGTGTGTGAATATAATGGAGCCGTATTAAATATTATATTATCTTTATATTTTTTAAGTCTATTTGATCTTAAAGAGCTATTCCTTAAACCCTTAAACAAATGATGAAGGGAGTATATAAGGCGCTGAATATTGAGTACGGAGAAAGAACCAGTGTTTTATTGTTGTTATCCCAATCGGTTTTTCTCGGGGTATTTTATGGAGCGTTTGATATTGGCGCTACTGCCCTGTTTCTTGATGTTTTTGACGCGGAAAGGTTACCTGGTGCTTTCATTATTTCCGGTTTGGCAGGTATTATATTAACAACCCTGTACTCAAAACTGCAATCCAGAATTTCCTTTAAAAATCTTGCGGTAATTAATTTATTAACGGTTGCTGTTTTTACAGGTTTGCTGAGATTTGGCTTTGAGATCTATTCTTCCAACTGGTTGGTCTTTTTTGTTTTTGTGATGATGGGTCCCCTAAACATTATTGCTCTATTAGGTTTTTGGGGTACAGTCGGCCGGATGTTCAGCTTACGACAGGGAAAACGGTTATTTGGTCTTATCGATACCGGCCAGATCGCAGGGATCATTTTAATTAGTTATGCGGTTCCTGTTTTACTGACTTTTAATTTCGAAACAAAAAACCTTCTCTTAATCAGTTCCGTAAGCATATTCTTCGCCCTGATTTTTCAATTTATTATTGCCGGGAAGTTTAAACTGAGCGAAGGCCCGGTCTCCAAAGGTGAGGCCCTTTCCTGGAGAACCAGGATAAAAGAATTTTTCCGCAACCGGTACATTGCAATGATGGCTGTTTTTGTTTTTCTGTCGGTAATTACTGCATTTTTTATTGCCTATTCTTTTTTAGCTGCTTCCAACGATCAATATCCGCAGGCCAGAGAATTTGCTCAATTCCTGGGAGTTTTTACGGGAACACTGATGATTTTTACAATTATTATTAAAACCTTTATCTATAGTCGTTTAATGAAGACCTACGGACTGAAGGTGAGTTTAGTAATTTCAGCAATTCTTGTTGGTTTTTTTACAATTGTTACTGCTTTGGTAGGGACTATCTTCGGATATACTACTGCTGCCGGCACCAGCTTTATGTTATTTTTTCTCTTAATGGCACTGTCCAGATTGTTTTCAAAAACTTTAAAAGATGCAATAGAAGCTCCTTCCTTTAAGATCCTTTATCAATCACTTGATGTAAAAATACGGTACGATGTTCAGGCTAATGTTGATGGAACGATTAATGAAGTTGCCGCTCTTTCTTCAGGATTAATCCTTGCACTTTTGGGCAGCCTGAGTTTCTTTCAGCTAATTCACTTTGCTTATGTGTTAATTTTTATTATCGTTGCCTGGGTGTATGTATCATTGATCCTTTACAAGGAATACAGAAAATCACTAAAAAGTTCTCTTTCAGGGTTCCGGCAAACCGGTATCAGTGACACTTTGAAAAAATTTGATCTGAGTTCTCTTATTAATGAAGGTTTTAACAATACTTCGGATTTTAAGGTGATTCAGATTATAAAGATCACCAAGCTGATTAACACCAAGTTGTATAAGTTTCTTTTAGTTGAAGGATTAAAACACAAATCTCAAAGGATCAGGAAATATGCCCTGCAGCAAATAACTGTGAACTCATTAGATTTTTCACAGGAAATGCAGACGATCCGGAAAGGCAAATATTTGGATAAGAAGGAGATGCAGGAAGTATCTGATTATTTGAAGCAACATAGTCAGACCTGTTCTTACACCAAAATAGATAAGCTTATTAAATCAAAAAGTCCGGCGGACAGGCTGAAAGGGGCAAAACTGCTGAGCCGGGTTGAAGATGAACCTGACAACTCCATAATTCTTTCTTTACTGCGGGATTTAGATCCTGAGGTGAAGAGGGAAGCAATCCATCTTGTGTCAATTTTTAACAAGTCGGAGCTCGCTTCTGCAATAGTAGAATTTTTGTCTTCAGAACAGTATTATAACAATGCTTTCCATACACTTGTTAATTTGGGTGATAAATCGCTGGAATCCCTGGATCAATATTTTTATAAGACAGGAATCGAAACCATTACACTGATACGGATTTTAAAAATTTTTGGGTTAATAGGCGGGGAGAAACCAATTCAATATTTATTAACTAAACTTGACCACCATAACCGTGAAGTAATATTTGAAACGGTAAAGTCACTCAGATTATGCAATTTTCAGGTTCAGGAAGAGGATCAGATCCGTTTTCAGCCGGTAATTGAAAATCTGATTGAAATCACAGCATGGAATATAGCAGCATCATTAAGTACGAATGAAGAAGAAATTGGTCCGTATTTGGAAGGAGCGCTGGAAGATGAAATCAATTTAAATTTTGATTCGCTTTTTGATCTGTTATCATTAGCATACGAGCCTCAAACGATTTTTCATATACGTGATAATTTAGAAAGCGGAACCTCTGAAGGTGTGAATTTTGCTTTGGAATTGCTTGACCTTGTCATTGCAGAGGAGCTTAAACCCAAATTATTTCCGCTTTTAGATGATATATCCAGGGAAGATAAGATTAAACAATTGCAGGATTTTTATCCCATTCATAAAATGGATTCGCCCGATCTTTTGCTTTCTGTCTTAAACAGGGATTATAATAAGGTCAATGTCTGGACAAAAGCATGTGCGATCCTCGGGTTTAATTATTTCAAGAAGGCTGAAATTACCGATGATTTGATTGCTCAGCTTTTCAACCCCGATCCTTTATTGAGGGAAATCTCGGCACGAATGATCTTTGAAACCAATGTTGAAAAATATCATGAATGTGTTCCACGGTTACCCGATTTATATAAAATTGAACTTTCGAAGATTGTAGCTGTTAAAGATGACCAAATACATCAGTTATTGGCGGAGAAAATATTTTTTGTGAAAAAAACCAAAGAATTTGTTGATAAACCAGGTGTTCAAATTTATGAATTGGCTAGAAATTTGGAAAGCCATTCATATAATAAAAATTATGATTTTCTCGAAGATGATTCAAGTCATAACGATAATTTTTTCTGGATCATTAAAGGGAGGGTGAAGATGTCAAGAACAAATGGGGAACAGGTTGAAATTGGAAAGTATGATATGTTTTGCAATTTTTCTGTAAATGGCGATACAAACGATTCATTTACCCTTAAAACCATAGAAGATACACTTTGTTATAAGATCGAACGGGAAAAGCTGGATGGAATTTTGTTTGATTTTCCCGAAATTATGGAAGTATTTGTAAAATGGATAGGAGAATAATAATAATAATTTTGTGAATTAATCCAGTTAATTTTTAAATTTGTTAGTTTTGCTGATAAGGACAGCAACCTTATGAAAAAAAAACGTACCACCATATTCCGGCAACTTATCTTAAATGTAGTTATTCCTGCAGTAATTGCTTTGCTGGTACTTGCTGTTATAAACTACCAAAATACCAAGAGGATATTAGTTGAATCGAATACCAATAAAAATAGTATAATTTCCGATGAGATAACCAAGGTCCTGGAGTTTCAGGATGTAGCGTTTGAGATACTCGAAACCGGCCTGACAGAAAAGATGCAGGAGATAAGTACCCGCCTGGTTAATGAAATATTCAAAAGCACAAGAGAAATTGAAACTGCTGATTTAAATCAAATCAGGAAGCAACTGGGAATGGATCCGGCTCTTGAAGATATTTATGTTATCAATCAGGAAGGTGTTGTTATCAAATCTACATTCGAAGATGATGAAGGTTTGAATTTATTTGATTTTGGTGAAGAACATAAAAATTATTTGTTATCAGTACTGGAAGGAGGAAGATTTGTAAATGAACGGTTTACAATTGAGAATAAAACAAAAAGGCCGAAAAAATATACCTATCAACCAACGCTTGACGGTAAGTACATTATTGAACTTGGATTATATTCAAATACAGCGGATGAGATTATCAGTTTT
>DAOVQI010000363.1 GCA_030628785.1 Bacteroidota bacterium | reverse complement strand
GTTTTTCTCAATACCCGCTGGACACCCTTAATTCCTACTCTGAAAGATAGTATTTGGGTGAACAAATGGCAAAATGAAGATAAAATCCTTTATACCATCTTTAGTCTTCTTCCGGAAGGTTATCATGGACCACTGTTTGAAGAGGACCTCTCCGGGACGCATCATTATATCAGTTTATGGAACCATGAAGCCATTGATCTGGTTCAAAAAAATAATAACTGGTATGTACCGGTTAAGGTAAAAGAGTTTAATAAACAGTGGTTGAATACACGCAGGGAAGGAAATGTTGAATGCATTGCGAGATTCCCGAATATCCTGGAGGTGAATTTGAGGGGAGATTCATTATTTGTCAAAACACCGAAAGGTGATAAAATTATAATCTGGAAAGGGTTGCCTTCTTACCAGGGTGTTTTCAGGGAGTTTGTTCCAGGTCTCCTGAACTTGAAAGTAAGTGAGGTCTTCGGCAGGTATGAAGGGAAACTGGTCGTTCAATTGTATAATGGAAAAGAATTAATGGATGAACGGGTTGTTCAAATGAAACCAGGTGTTCCGTGGCTGATTAGTACTGCAATAAAAACAAAAACATCCAAACGGCCCCCTAAGAATATGGTCGAAATTCCGGAAGGTGAATTCTCCTTTCATGTTTCCAATCCTGATCAGTTCATACCATATCCTGACTATTCCAGACTGGAAATCATTCATGTTTACCGGTTTTTTATGGATAAATATCCGGTAACCAATGTTCAATTTTATAAGTTTATACAGGAAACAAGTTACATTCCAAAAGATCCGGTAAACTACCTGAAGCACTGGAAAGATGGAGTCTATCCCTTGGGACAGGAGAACTATCCTGTAGTTTATGTGAGCCTTGAAGATGCCAGAGCCTATGCTGAATGGGTAGGGAAAAGATTACCATCCGAAGTTGAATGGCAATATGCCGCTCAGGGGACGGATGGAAGGAAATGGCCATGGGGAGATGAGTTTCATGGCACAAAATGTAATAATGGCTTCGACAGGCCAACCCCTGTAAATGCTTTTTCCAAAGGTAAGAGCCCGTTTAAGGTTGAAGATTTAGTAGGGAATGTATGGCAGCTGACCAATGATGTATATGATAACGGCAGCTATTATTTTGGAATTATCAGGGGGGGAAGCTATTATAAACCAACTTCGAGTTGGTGGTATGTTCAGGGTGGACCACAACCTTTGGATCGTACCCAGATGCTGCTCATGGTTTCTCCCGGATTTGACCGGAATGCAACCGTCGGCTTCCGTTGTGTGAAAGATGCGGAATAAGAAAATAGCTTCGCAAATTAATTAAAAAAGCAATATTTGATTGATATTTTATACTAATTTTGGTTATTCACAAAGGCTAAGGCTGAGGCTAAGGCTAAGGAAAAAAAGAAAATAAAGAAGAATTAAATTAACCTAATTGACCTAATTTCTCCCGAAGGTATGCTTATGGCATAAATAAATATAAAATGACAAATTTTAATGACTCAAACATGTGTTTGAAATTTTTCCATAGGCATACCTATGGTAGATGATTGTTTTTTGGATTTTTCTTGCTAAAGTAAAAACAACAATATATTCCGCCTTCGAAAAATTGCGGTAAGAAAATCAACAAGATTCCAGGTTAATAAACAAATTACGACCCCGGATAGGGGTCGGTTAATTTTATAAAGAAGCTCTAAATTAGCAAAGCTTACTAACACTTTAGCCATACTAATTCTAAAATTTTGAAAAATTCGGTTTTACTAATCTCATTTTTATTTCTTTCATCTGTTGTTTTAATTGCACAAAAAGATTCATCTGGTCTATTAAAAGTAAACGATGAATATTTAAAGATAGATGCAAAGGCAAACGATCCGTTGTATACCACATATGCAGCTTCGATGGATCGATCCAGGCTGTATGGGGATAAGGCATATAAAATGGATTATTACTCTGAAAGCGAACCCCTGCATTATTGGAGTGATCAGGCAGGAAGATTTTTTACGGTCTGGATGGTAGATAAACTTGTCATTGATAAAATATCTAAATTTCATAAAAAACCGGTAGTTATTGCTTCGTTTCCTGATATGGCAATCATGGAATACCAGCCATTTGAAGGCTTAAAGGTACAGGAAACCTTTATGGTGTATAGTTCAACTATTGCAGTGGTGAATATGTACATTACCAACCTTACAAAAGATACACATACCCTGGATATTTACCCTGTCCTGGAATTGGGAAATGATTCTCTTCTCATCAAAGGATTTGATTCTGAAACACATTCCTATATAACGGAACATTTTGAAACAAAAAAGCGATTGATCAGTAATTTATATACCAATGCACCGTATCCAACTGATGTCAGGGATGTTTTTACAGTTAATTTCAGTCCGTATTCTTTTGGTGGTTATAGTGGAAATCTGGATGATTTCTATCTAACGATAAAAACGGATTGGTATGCTGAAAACAGGATCGATTCCTTAAATAAACGAACGGATGGCTACGTGGATTTTCTGTCCATCCATGGCCGTTTTGATCTGACTCCGGGAGAATCCATTAATTTGCGCTATTACAGGGGATTACAAGCAAACCATGAGGATGTGCAGGAACTTATCGCCGGTATTGAAGACCTGAAGAACAAAAATTTACAACAATTTGTGGATCAGAATGAAACGTTGTATGCATCAATTCCAAGGATTCATTTTAAAACTAAAGATGAGAAAATGGTTTATCTTGGAGCGCTGAACCTGGTAAGGGGTTGTATGTTACCACCCTCGGAAAAGACAAGCCATAATTTTTATGTTTTTTCGAGGAATCCTTTATGGGGATGGGGACATGGACACCAGGTTCTTCATGAATCCCTTAGCATGATGGCTTACGTATATTTGGATGCAAAGTCTTCCCAGGGCTCCCAGAGAGTTTACATGGAACAGCAGGGAAAGGATGGCCTGATTGCCTACCGGCATGGTCCGAGGGGCGCTCAGACCTACCCGCATAAAGGCAAACCCACTACATCAGCCCCGTTCTATAACTGGATCAATTGGGAGATTTATAACGTTAGCGGTGACAAGGAGTTTCTGGAAGATGCTTATCTGTCAGGAACCAAATACATGAACTGGTTGATTAAGAACAGGGATACCGACCGGGATGGGACTTTCGAATGGGGGCCGTATGGTATTATTGAGAATGTAAGAGACTGGTACAATGTAGTATTCCAGGTATCAAAAGAGCGTTTTCTTGATATTGATAAGGAAGACATCTCCGATGAGTTGGAGTGCCTCGACCTGTCTTTAATGGTTGTGAAGGAAATGCGCTGCCTTTCTCAAATGGCCGTGGAATTAAGCAGGAAAAAGGAATCCAAAAGATGGGAAGATAAGGCAGATCGTATTGCATCTTTGATTAATAAACTTATGTGGGATGAAGAAAGCGGTTTTTATTATCATGTAGATAAAAAAGATCATTCATTTACATTTTTGGACAGGGATTTAAAACACCAGGAGATCATAG
>DAOVQI010000161.1 GCA_030628785.1 Bacteroidota bacterium | reverse complement strand
TTTTTAAACAACTTGTTTATAATGGGAATAAACTTCACATTAATACTCCGATATTTCCGGATAAAAGGAAGTTTGTTCCCCTTTATTACAAATATAATCAAAAATTCATGTCCTCCAAAGGACTATTTATGCTTAAAATACTTGTTCGGCTTACATGCGTGTATATTTCTGTTGTCTTACTGCTGCTGTGTCCAAGTAATTTTTGTATAATTCGTAAATCAACGCCTGCTTCCAATAAATGAGTAGCAAACGAATGTCGTAATGCATGAGGTGTTATTATTTTTTTAATACCTGCTATTCTCCCTTTTGCTTTTACAAGTTTACCAATACTGCTCCCGGTATATTGAAGACCATTTTGTCCGTTAAAAAGATATTGCTTTGGTAAATAGCTTTTTAAAAATTTACTGATTTGTTGCTCCAGCTTTTTCCCTATGGGTACAATTCTGTACTTATCTCCTTTGCCATGTACGGTAATCGTTTTTGCGTTTAAATCAATATCCTGTAATTTTAATTCGATAATTTCATTACGCCTTAAACCACATCCATACAAAATACTTAATATCGTTTTATGTTTCTGATTCCTTGTAATGTCAAGCATCTTCTGTATGTCTTCCCGTGAAATAACATTTGGTAATCTTTGCCTTTTTTTTGGCCTCGGTAAATCAAAATCCTCAAATTCTCTGTCGTGAACATATTCATAATACCTCTTCAATGCATTGATCAATTGGTTTTGATAAGATCTGGAATAGTGATCAACATCTAATCTTTCCAGAATGTATTCCCTGATTTTTTCTGCCGGCAGCATTTTTATTTTCGATCCCTGAAAATGGTTCAGAAACTGATTGATCAAACTCTTGTACGTTGCAATGGTTCGGTAGCTTTTATTCCTTAAAATCATTTCGCCTTCAAACTTTTTTTCAACCAGTTCCGGGATAGGTTCCTTTTTACTTATTGTTTTTTTCGGTGTATCTGTTTCATCTTCAACAAAAGATAATATATAATTTCCCTGCTCAAATATTTCCTTAAGCTGGTGACAGTTTTCCCGGTTTGCATATACCGTCCATTTTTTTGCCCCCGGATGCCACCAAGCTCCTTCAAGTTTTTTGATTTCATCCTTTTTGTAAAAAGGGATCTTAATGTAATACAATCCTTCACGTTTATTGTGGATAACATTTATTTTTTTTCGTTCAGTGTCTGATGCTTTTAATCCACCTCTCAATTGTACAGGAGGTTCTTTATATACTATCTCAATATTTCCTAACTGTTCAGCCAGATAAGATAGATAATCCTCCCTGAAAGGAATGTGCCAGCAGCACATTGTTTGGCTCCACCTACAACCAGGTATTTTTCTGACTTCACGGATAAGTCCTGCATCATAATCAAAAACTAGCTTTATTCTTTTTTCGTTCCTCTGGATAATGGCTTTTACATATATTGTAGTCATGGCTTTTTCTTTTCCGGTAAAATTAAGCGTCACAAATTAAATAGTCGGTTAATAAACGTTTATAGTCGTTTGTAAACGGATAAATCATATGTTTTAAATGCTTAGAAAAGGGAGATATTATAAAAAACGAGAAGTAATCCCAGAACAGACAAAAGTGATTTAAAAGTATTACCATTAAATAATACTCCCCCAAATAATTTCAATCGTAGATTAGGCTTGAAAATTTATCTTAATCCTCCCCTGTATTTACGCAGTAAAAAATGGGATATTTTTTTTAACTTGATTTAAATTTGTTGTATAAACAAAATTTCGTTTGCACAATCGTTAAGCACAAGGCTATTAAAATTGAATTGAAATATGAAACTTGAAAGAATTTTTGTTTTACTTGCGCTCTTTGATTGTTTATTTTAGTCTTCCCGGAATAATTCAGTAATTAATCAGGTCTAATATTAAAATTCAAAATGTCTTCAAAATAGTTTTCTTGGTTTTTATGGTTTTATTATTTTAAAAGGTTATGAAAAAATATGTTCTTCCATTATTGTTGTTATTTGTAGAAAGCTGCTTATTTGCCCAAGATATTGCCACCGTTTCTGGACGTATTTACGACAACACAACAAATGAACCTTTACCTTTTGCATCAATCACCCTAAATACTATTTCTGATAATCAAATGATAACCGGTACTATTGCAGGCGATGATGGGAGGTTTTCTTTGTCAGGGATTCCCAGGGGGGAGTATATTGTTTCCTGCTCTTTTATAGGGTATATTACTATAAATATTCCTCTTTTAGTCGGGGAGTTAAATAATATATTCGATTTGGGTAAAATTGTATTGGAACCTGCACTGGAACAATTAGACGAAGTTATTGTTACAGCCAAGAAAGAGATTGTTTCGTCTGCCCTTGACAAAAAAAACTTCGAGATTGCCGACAATATTTCACAATCCGGAGGTTCGGTTTTGGATGCCATGCGTAATCTTCCAGGCGTAACTATCAATCCTGAAGGGAAAGTATTGCTCAGGGGTAGCGATAAAGTTTCTGTACTTATTGATGGAAAACAATCAAGCCTTACAGGTTTCGGAGATCAAAAAGGTCTTGACAATATCCCAGCATCAAATATTGAACGGATAGAAATCATTACCAATCCTAGTGCGAAATATGATGCCAAAGGGATGGCAGGTATCGTGAATATTGTCTACAAAAAGGAAAAAGAAACAGGATTTAACGGTGAAGCCGGTTTTGCTTTTGGTTTAGGTGAGCTGATAACCAGACAAGAAAACCTTTCCGGTATAATGGATAAATATTCATTTACTCCAAAACCGAATCTAAGTTTAAGTATTAATTACCGGACAAATAAAGTCAATTTTTTCCTTCAGACCGATGGCATGATGCGCAAAAGAGTAAACGCCAATGAGTTTACAACCCGGCATTATTCTGATGAGACCCCGGATATTACCTCACAGTTTCTTGAAAACCGTACGCAGCAACTATACAATATTAAAGGTGGTCTTGACTGGTATATAAACGATGCCAACATGCTAACTCTATTTACCTTGTGGGATGATGAATACCATATAGACCGGGGGCATGTGCCTTATGATGATTTAGAAACCGGCAAACGTATACGTTTTTGGACATGGGAAGAAGATGAAAGAACCAAATTCATTAACTATTCTGCCCATTACAACCATAAATTTCAACAACCGGGTCATGAGCTTAGCGCTGGATACCTTTATACCGGTGGAGGCGAAGATGAACTGTTTCCATTCACCGATTCAAGTGCCGTAAGAAATTCGGTTGACGAAACCTTTCTTACTAATTATGAATACGTTCATATTTTCTTTACAGATTATGTAAAGCCATTAAAACATGGAAGACTAGAACTTGGTTCAAAAATAAATTTTCGAAATATCCCAATTACATACACCATAACCCCTGGTGTAAATTCGATTCTTGACCCATATCTGGGCGATTGGTCTGATTATAATGAAGACGTATTTGCTGTTTACAGTAATTATATCCGTGAGTCGGGCAAAATAGATATCGAGGCTGGAATTCGGCTTGAACAAACCTTTGTAAAATACGATATTGACAATGATAATCAATACTATAACAAAACTGACGAATATAATTATTTTTCACTATTCCCTAATGTCAGGATTACATATAAAATAAATAAAACAAACCGGTTATCGGCATTTTATAACCACAGGATTGATCGCCCAAGTGAGTTTGAATTAAGGCCTTTCCCAAAATACGACGACCCTGAAATCCTAAAAACGGGAAATCCTTACCTTCGTCCACAATTTACCCAATCAATTGAACTGGCGTATAAAAAAACCTGGGGAGGTAGTTCTGCCTACTTATCTGGTTTTTATAGGATAATTGATGATATCTTCTCACGGGTTTATACCAGCGATACAATATCTGATTATACCATTGTTCATACCATACCTCAAAATCTGGGCCAGGGAACAAACCTTGGTTTCGAGCTTACCTTTGAACAATCGGTGAATGACCAATGGAATCTAAACGGTAGTTTTAACTGGTACCAAAACACCGTTAACTTTTTTTCCGGTATACATATTTATCCCTATCCCCAGGATTTTGAATTTGCAATAAGTAAAAGCAATACATGGAATATAAAACTTAATACCAATATAAGACTTCCTTGGAAAACCGAGTTTCAACTGGCAGGTATTTACTATGCACCCGATATATTCCCGCAGGGGAAAATTAAAGAGCGATATTCAATTGATTTCGGTTTGAAGAAAAAAGCATTAAAAGACAAAGCAGAGATTATTGTATCAGCTACCGATATTTTAAATACCTTTGAGATTGAAAAAGAAATAACCGGCGATGGTTTTGACTTA
Organism: Bacteroidota bacterium; assembly: GCA_030628785.1. Classification (GTDB taxonomy): domain Bacteria; phylum Bacteroidota; class Bacteroidia; order Bacteroidales; family VadinHA17; genus CAZEWS01. The sequence goes on along the minus strand of DAOVQI010000161.1, from coordinate 2,818 downwards.
TATGCCGTTAACTATAATGAAACACAAGTCATTACTCTCAGTTTCAAATATAAATTCTAAAACAATGTAAGCACGGCATTTCTCAATCTTTCCTGAAAATGATCACTGCCCCAAAGTATCAAACCCCCGTGATCATATGTAAGCATATAAACTATTTCTTTATCATACTGATTGTTTTGACCTTTTAATTGGGTAGTGCCAGTTAATAAATGAGTTAAAAACAGGCCGGAAAAAATAATCCATTTGAGTGACAGGTTGATCATGCTGGTGGTTTTATATAAAATCAGATCTTTCGTTAATGCTTTAGTTATAGATGATTATGCTTCACCTTCAGATCTTTTATCCTCTTTGAAGGAATTACTCCCTTAAAAAAGGAGATATGGCATAGCTGCTATTAATCTTTCAGCCAATCATTTAAAACTGCCGATTGAAGAGGATCAGGGTTGGGGAAGGGGTTGATTTGGAAATTCCGTTCGGCCTTCTTTCCCAGGACAACCTCGACCTTGCGCTTCATATTGCGGTGAGAAAAAAGAACCTTTATCTTGTCTCCTGGCTTTCTTGATTTGAGGATTTCACCCAGAGTCTGCAAGTTGGCTGGGGTACCGTCCAATTCTATAATTTCATCCTGCGTGCTGAGACCGGCATGCCAGGCTGGTGAATTCCACTCAACATTTGATATGATAAACTTTCCATCCCTCTCCTGTATAATTGCCCCGAGGTAAGCACCGGGCAGTTCCCTGGGTTCAATGTCTATATTCAATCCTGCGAAAGCAAAATACTTAGGATAATCAATTTCCTTAACCGTCGAGGCGTAATCATCGAATATTACATTAAGTGTACATCCGGCGATATATTCGCAAACATCGCGAAATTCTTTATCTGTAAAGCCTCTTTTCTTCTCTCTGTAAAATTCATAATATAGTTTCCTCATAACATCATCCAGAGACTTTTGGTTTTTCGTTTCATGACGAATCTTAAGGTCTAAAAGCAAGCCAAGTGTACTTCCTTTATCGTAATAAGAAATGGTTGTATTGGATTTGTTTGGCCCCCGATTAAAAAATTGTATCCAGGTATCAAAGCTGGCCTCGGTTGCAGATTGAAAGAGATGACCTGGTATGTTCTCATGATTCATTATGTTTCTGCGAATTTGTTCCAGACATTCATCTCTTGTCTGAAAACCGGCACGATTGAGAATGAGGTCTTCAAAATATACTGTAATACCTTCCGATACCCATAACATTTTTGTATAGTTTTCCTTATCGTAATCAAATGGACCCAGTGCAATTGGCCTGATTGTCTTAACATTGTAAAGGTGAAAGTATTCATGGGCAATGAAGCTTAACCATCGTTTATAACCCCTCGTGTTATTCAGTCTGGTAGGATTATAATATACAGCCATGGAATTCGAATGCTCCAGACCACCCATGCCTCTGTTCATGATAATAAAAGTGTAATGCTGGTAAGGTATTTCACCTATGATCGATACTGCCGCTTCCGCAATTCGTTTAAGGTCATTAATAAATTTACTCCGGTCGAAAGTGCCCAAATCTTCAACAGCAATTATATGTGGAATTCCCTGAAATTCAAATGATAAAATTTCCTGGTTGCCGAGAAGGATCGGGCAGTCGTAAAGTATGTCGAAATCAGAGGCAAAATATGTATTTGGTAATTCTTCAACCGGATCAAGGCCGGTGGAGATCTTACTCCAATTTTGATATGGTTTAATTGTAAGTGTTACGGGATGTTGTATCATGTCGGCGATATACATAAAGATTCCTGCAGGCGAAATGAAGCCCCGTCCATCGTCCAGGAAGGGATCAGCCACTGACACTTTAAATGCATATACATCATATTTTAAGGTAACGATGTCAGCCATATGTGATTTGACCCGCCATGTGTTTTTTGTTATCTTTTCCCATGCCAATGGATTTCCCTCACTGTCTTCTGCACGGAAGTTAAACACGTTCTTTGCAAAATCCATGATCCAATAATACCCTGGTGTCCAGGCAGGTATTTTGAAATCCAGTGTCTCGGCTTTTATCCCTTCACAACGGAAGACTACATGATAATAATGTGTATTTGGCTTTTCCATGGATATGGTGAAGGCCATTGTTCCCTCCTGCTTCTGACCAAGTACAAAGGATACTGAAATAAAATAAAACACGATCACCCTGAAGATGATGTTCCTTACTCTAAATACTTTAGGTAAGCGGATTTTTTGTTCCTTATCTGATTCGATAGCTCTCATTTTACTTATAATTTAAATTTATATTTTCAAAATGACCAAATTCTATTGTTCTTGTTACCTAATATGTTGGCATTCGGAGTGCCGAAACTTACCCGTTTTTTATTAGTTCTAATTTACGAAATGATGTTGAAAAGAACAAGGATTGTGAGGCATTACGAATACCAACTTGTTATGCCCGGTTGCTCTTTCATTTTAGAATCATTAAAAGGTTTACTTTGATTAGTTTTTGATATAACTTATCTTATAAAAGGCTAAGGTTCACCCTGTGAAATACTGCTCCGCAGTAGTGGCTCCGCCACTATTTCACAGGGCAAGGGCTAAGGTTTCTTAGCCTCTCCATGGGAGTCCTTTTCCCAAAGGCCTGCCCGACTTTTGGCGGGGATCCCCTTGGGAGGACAAATTATATCTAATTACTACCCTTTTATGCTGATTTTTAAAATCTTAAGTATATTTTTCCATTATAATTATCTAATGTATTATTATTAAGGTTATTATCATTTCTTTACAAAATGAATTTTCTTAGCTGGTATTGAGTTTTATTTGTCTTGATGCCCGCCCGTACCGAACGGT
>DAOVQI010000015.1 GCA_030628785.1 Bacteroidota bacterium | reverse complement strand
AGTTTCATTTGAATAGTATTAACCTTTTTAATTCCCCCTGTGAAATAATGCTTCGCATTAAATCTTCGATTTATTTCACAGGGTAAATTTGCGAAGCTATGTTCTTTTAAATTAAAGGTGCAAATATAAATATTTTATTTGTTTCGTGTAAAATACGTTAGTATTTCAGTTCTTTACACGGATCCCAAAAATGCTGTTCAAAATTCATTATCAAATCATTTTCAATTCGGACACCTTCATTTTCAAGCAATTGCCTCATTGTGTTAGTATTACCGAAGTGATGTTTTCCGGTTAACAAGCCTTTTCTGTTAACGACCCTGTGAGCGGGTATAAATGATTCAAAATAATTGGAATTATTCAGGGCCCATCCAACAACACGGGCTGATTGCCCTGTACCCAGATATCTCGCTATAGCACCATATGTTGTTACTCTTCCGGAAGGTATTAACCGGGTAATCTTAAATACTTCTTCAAAGAATCCGTTTTCTTTCATCTTGTTCTAAAATGGGATTTTTTTTTGCCGTTTTAAAACTCAAATAATATATTTTCTCCCCTTGTGATAAAAATTGTTTTTCATAATGGGTTTTTATGGCTAAATCATTGGTTACCTCATCCTCATTATATAAATCTTCAGATGATTTAAGGATTTCGAGTTGGTTTTTTTTTATCAGATTAAGTGTATAGTGATACAAAACAGCATTATCCGTTTTCAAATGAATTATTCCTCCGGGTTTAAAAAATTGGTTATAGGAGTTCAAAAACCGCGGAGAGGTTAGTCTTTTTTTATTCCGCCGTTTTTTTAACTGCGGATCAGGAAAAGTAAGCCATATTTCACTAATTTCATCTGTACCAAAGAAGGAATTTATTAATTCGATCCGTGTTCGGAGAAAAGCAACATTTTTCAATTGCTCATCCATAGCATCTTTTGCACCACGCCACATTCTGGCCCCTTTTATGTCAACCCCGATAAAACTCTTTTGTGGATTTTTTCTGGCAAGGGCAATGGTATATTCACCTTTTCCACAACCAAGCTCAAGAATAACCGGATTCATATTGCCAAAAAACTCATTAGCCCATTTCCCTTTTAGATAGTAATCTTTTTTATAAACTTCCTCGAACCCTGGTTGAACAACATGTTCGAAAGCTTCCATTTCAATCCAACGCTTCAATTTTTTTTTACTCACTTTTATTTATGGCCAGTTAGATTATACCAAATTAATTTCATATTGACAAAGAAATCTCAAACTACAAGCATCAAATATCAAATAATACTCAATTACCTAAATTCAAAACAACCAAACAGTTACGGAATTTGTCCTGAGATTTCGGGATTGGAATTTGGGATTTATTTATTCACAAAATAATTAATTTTCAAAGGTGTTCATGAGCTCACTTCGTTCGGTTGTATTTTGTCTTTTGATATTTGACATTTATTTTAATAAAATCCGATTCTAACCCAGATTTTATTTTGGTTTTGTTTTTTCGATTCTAAGGCCAACATCATAAACATGCGATAGTTCTTCTGTTCGCATTGCTTGTTCGAACGTAAAAGAATATATACCAGGGTAAGGAAATCTCACATTTTTTTTATACGGGATCTGAATATCATAAATATCACCTATACCACTGCCAAACCATTTTCCCTTTTCATTCGCTAAAATGCAGTTAACGGTATCACGCACCCATTGACCTGTTGGAGCATAAGTATTAATAAAAAGAAAGAGGTTGCGATAAGAATAATCGTCTCCATTTCGAATATTAACATATAGGTTAAAAGAACTAACCGTATCTGTAATATTTACCTGAAATTGCAAAAGATTATTCCGGTTCCATTTATGTTCCGTAATTAGAACATTCTCCTCATATACCCTGTCGGGGTCACAGGATAGCATAGAAAAAAAAAGGAGAAATGCTAAAACTTGTAAGACGGCTGTAAAATGCTTCATCAGGATATAATAACTATGTTTCCCCCAGTGGTCGGACAGGTTCTGCCAGTCACGAAAAATGTAAATCTGTGATTTGCTAAATTGTTACCTGTCCCTTCGGGAAATGGTTACATTGCTTTAAGGATAAATTAACAATTTATCAATTTATCATTTATTTCTTTTTTTCTTTCTTTTTTTCGTTTTTTTGTATTTTTCCTGAAATCTAGTAACACTTTCTTGTCCCACTACATCCTCAAAATCAGGAGGTTGTTCTCCTACCAGCATTTGTTTATCAATTAAAGATGATACTTTCAATCCTTTCTTATTAAATTCCTGAATTTTAGTTACCCGTTCGACCGGAACCGGTGTAAGATTGACTGTTGATTCCCGGTCAAATGAATACCACATAATCCTACGGAAAATATCTGTTTTCTGATGATAAACAAGCCCATCTTTAGTTTCCAGCGGAATAGACTTATCAGGGTAGTCTTTTTGTGCATCGACATAACAATCCAACTCATAATTCAGACAGCATTTTAATTTTCCGCATTGTCCTGCCAGTTTTTGCGGATTAGGGGAAAGCTCCTGATACCGGGCGGCACTGGTTGTAACGGATACAAAATTTGTAATCCATGTTGCGCAACAGAGTTCTCTTCCGCACGGGCCAATTCCTCCGATCCGGCCAGCCTCCTGCCGTGCCCCAATTTGCCGCATCTCAATACGTACTTTAAACTCTTCAGCCAGAATTTTTATCAATTCCCTGAAATCAACCCGCTCATCGGCTATATAGTAGAAGATAGCCTTTGTTTTGTCTCCCTGATACTCAACATCGCCGATTTTCATATTCAGCTCCAGATCACCCGCAATTTTTCTGGCTTTGAGCATAGAGGAATCTTCCAGGCTTATTGCTTCCTCCCATTTTTCAATATCAGCCTGTTTTGCCTTGCGATAAACCTTCTTAAAATCATCATCCCCACTAGAAATCTTGCTTTTTTTCATTTGGATAAGAACTATATCTCCTGTCAAGGAGACAATACCAATATCATGTCCCGGGGAAGCCTCAACAGCAACAATATCACCTCTCTGAAGCCTGATAGAGTTGACATTTTGATAGAATCCTTTTCTTGTGTTTTTAAATCTTATTTCAACAAAATTACCAGATAAACTTGTTGAAGGAAGATCACCAAGCCAATCAAATGTATTTAACTTAAAACAGCTACCCGTATATTCGGAGGATGGTATGGCGGTATTAGATGAACAAATCCTGCAATTTTTCTCCTGTTCACTCATTTTATCTAATCTTAAAATAAACCCTGTATTGTCTCAGGGTGAGATTATATTAACTCAATAGAACAAAATTAATGAAATTTAAGTTTTGATCAATTTTATTATTTTCAATGCCAGGTCAAGAAATACAATTTTGCTATTCGCGTTTGAAACGATATGAAAATGGGCACGATTGAATTCTTCTGCAATTTCATAAACATTATTCTCGTGAATAAACGGATAAAACTTTTTTGAAAATTCAGCCTCTTCGCCTGATAATTGAATAATTTTTTCATTTTGTCCTTTAGCCAGGTTTAACATAAAATTTTCTCTTATCATTCGCAATGCATAAGCCAGTAAGGATTTTTGTTTTTCCCTGCCTTTTATCGAAACCTCATCCACCCATTTGATAATTTCAATGACTTTCCCTGCATAACACAATCTCATGATTTGTGTAAACATCCGGAAATTATCCAGGTTATTTTCTTCTTCTGATAACAAATCAACAGCTTGCAGGTAATTTCCGTCAGCAAGTTGAACGGTTTTTTTCAACTCGTCATTGCTTATCAGAAACCGCCCCTTCAGGGTATTAAACAAACTGTTTTTATCAATTTTCGGGATATTGTTAATAACGGTTCTTGAGAGGATGGTCGGCAATATTTTACCTGGATCTTCTGAAACCAGCAGAAATAGGGTTTTAGGAGGCGGTTCTTCGATTATTTTCAATAATTTATTGGCTGCAACCTGGTTCATTTTCTCCGGCAGCCAAATGATCATCACTTTATACTCCGACTCAAAAGCTTTAAGACTTAGTTTCCGGATGATTTTATAACTCTCGTTCTTACTGATTATTCCCTGCTTGTTCCCCACTCCGATATATTCGTACCATTGTTCTTGTCCCTGGTAAGGATTATCAAGGATGAAGGATCTCCAATCATTGATAAAATCATCACTAACCGGGTCTTTTGTAATGTTTTTTGTCGTTGCAACAGGGTAAACAAAATGCAAATCAGGATGTATCAATTTCATGTACTTCTGGCAGGAAACACATGTCCCACACGAGTCGGATTCCTTTGGGTCAAGACAAGAAACATACTGAGCAAAAGCAATAGCCAGCGCAAGGCTCCCTGATCCTTCCTGACCTGTAAAAAGTTGCGCATGGCTAATCCTGTTATCCTTAACGGTTTTTATTAGCCGTTTCTTAATTATATCATGCCCTATTACATCTTTGAAAAACATCCGTTAAGATTATTAAGTTCCAGGCAAAAGTAATTAAAAAAAGAATTGGCTATCCTTACTTATCTTAATACTTTTGCAGCACAAATCTGGTTGCGGGTTACGGGTTTTTGCAGGGTTTATACTAACAACAAATTCTCCTCCTTGGAAAGGAGCCTGCCCGAAAGAATGAATTCTTTCATTCAGGCGGGGAGTACCCGACCGAAGGGAGGGGGAGGTGGTTGATTCACTGATTCATTTTTTTTTATTTATCAACATTACAGACTGATTAAACCTCAAGACTTAGAACTACTTACTGATACTTATTAAATAAAAAGACATGGAAACAATTGATAACTATAATTTTACAAGTAAGAGAGCCATTGTCAGGGTAGATTTTAATGTTCCCCTAAATGAGAATTATGAAATTACTGATGACACAAGGATCCGGGCTGCCCTTCCTACCATCAGGAAGATACTTAACAGTGGAGGTTCAGTCATCCTGATGTCTCATCTGGGCAGACCAAAAGATGAGTATGAAGAGAAATTTTCGCTCAAACATATCGTTTCACATCTGTCCGATTTACTGGAATTAGATGTAAAATTTTCTAAGGATTGTATTGGTGAACAAGCCCTGAATCTTGTACAAGGGATGAAACCCGGTGATGTTATGTTACTTGAAAATTTAAGATTCCATAAGGAAGAAAAAAAAGGCGATGAAGCTTTTGCAAAACAATTAGCCGGCCTTGCAGATGTTTATGTAAACGATGCTTTCGGTACGGCACACCGGCCACATGCTTCCACCACCATTGTTGCCAACTTTTTCCCGAAGGATAAAATGTTTGGCTACTTAATAGGAAAGGAACTTCATCATATGGATAAGATCCTGGAAGAAGCTCAAAAACCATTCACTGCCATTATGGGAGGAGCCAAAGTTTCAGATAAAATCCCAATCATTAAAAACCTGTTGAACACAGTTGACAATTTAATTATTGGTGGGGGAATGACATACACATTCATCAAAGCCACAGGTGGTAAAATCGGCACATCACTGGTTGAAGAAGACATGCTGGATGTTGCCCTTGAGATAGTTGAAAAAGCAAAGAAAAATAATGTCAATTTGTATATTCCCGATGACAATATTGTAGCGGATCAATTCGACAATGACGCCAGTATAGATACATGCCGCAGCGATGAAATCCCCGATGGTTGGATGGGTTTGGATATCGGTGAAGAAACCATTAAAAAATTCAAGGAAATTATTGAACAATCGAAAACAATTTTGTGGAACGGACCAATGGGTGTATTCGAAATGTCTAATTTTCAGAACGGTACCAAAAGTATTGCAGAAGCGATTGCAAATGCTACGAAAAAAGGTGCATTCAGCCTGATCGGTGGTGGAGACTCGGTTGCAGCCATTAACAAATACAATCTGGCAAACAAAGTTAGTTATGTCTCAACCGGTGGCGGTGCCATGCTGGAGTATATGGAAGGGAAGGAATTACCAGGTATTAAAGCGATACGCGATTAAATACTCGTCGGACAACTGCAGTTCGTCCGACGAGTTTAATAAAGGAACCTCGATTTTTAACTCTTGTAGAACGACTCTCCGAGTCGTTTTTTTACTTACTTACCCCGACTCAAAGTCGCAGTACGAGCAGAAAGGCAGAAGACCTGTCAGGGTCTGTATAAAAAATCGTCAGACCACTTAGAGTGTTCAGACGACTGAAACAATAGAAGCAATGTGACTAACTCCCGGCTTCATGGAAGGGAAAGAATTACCTGGAATCAAAGCGATAAGGGGATAACGGTTTAAAAGAGACACTCGTCCTGACGACCTGTCCTACCCCGCTCGGCTGGGTTAGTGAAGGTTTCCTGTTCCGATCAATGGAATTAAATAACTTGTACACAACAACAAGGGCAATTAATTATATTCCCCATACAAAAGTAAGTTACAAAAAAATTATAATCCTTTTTAAAGAATCGCTTTGTGTTTTCGCATTGTATCTGTGCGAGTTCAGAATATAAATTAGTACTAATGTTATAGCATTAAAAGACATAACTACTTCGGAAAATTTTTGTGCAGTATTTTTATATCTGCTTGACTTTCATATTTTACAATATAAACCTTCACATTAGCTTGACTTTCATATTTCACTAACTTGCCACCTTCGATCATTTGGTGGTTTTTTTGTTGACTTTCGTAGTTTACAAAGCAAACTTTATAATCCGCCTTTGATTCATATTTTACGATAAAAACTTTTGCTGCCATAATTAATGGATTTTAATGATTTTAAATGATTTGATTAATTTCCTCCTTATTGTTTTTGAAATGGTATTTAGTGATGCATTTAATAGTTGAGTAATAACAATTATTTTTTTATCATTTCTTTTCACTTACTTAACCTGAATCATTACTAAATTTTTAAATTGTGGACTACCCGCCTGACCTGACGGGCAGGAAGTATTGGTATATATAGTATTTGCTTAACCCTATCCTTAAGAGGTTGTGTAAAACGGTTTAAACCGCTCGGAGTTGTTTCGGTTATCGCAGGATATCAACCCATAGTTTTAGCTATTGGAAAGATACAGTAATACTTTTGAATTTATTCAATATAAATTTTAGATATATACCTCTTTGAACCGACTAACTCCAATATATAAAACCCGCTTGACAGGTTCTCCCTGTTGAATTTAATCTGATCACCCTTGATATTTTCAACAATCCTGACAACCTTCCCAGTTATGTCTGTTAATATCAGTCTAAAATTTTTTCCATTTGGATTTGGAAATTCAATAGTTGTTATGTCAGAAAATGGATTCGGATAAATTTTTATTTCTATATTATTTATTGACTCAATACCAGTTGTGCTAATATTTACTTCAATGCTTACTGTATCTCCCTGACAACCATATTCATCTGTTTCAATTACTGAAACTGTTCCTGTGCCGGAAGTACCCCAATGAACATTTATGAAATTTGTCCCCTGGCCTGAAATAACATTTCCCCACGAAACTAACCAATCAAATACTGAACCGGGTGTTTCGTTGACGGAATAGATAACAGTATCAGATTCATTCACCTGATTAGAACCCGTGATATTACTGGTTTGTACTTTTTCAGGTTCAGTAAGGATCACGCTGTCAACAGCTTCGCAGCTATTCGCATCAGTGACCGTAACATGATACCAGATATTTGGTGATAAGCCTGTTGCAGTAGAATCAGTTGTGCCTGCAGTATCATCCCACAAGTATGAATAAGGAGCAATACCGCCTGAAGGAGTTACCGTTGCTATGCCATCTGAATAACCATTGCAGGTTATGTTTGTACTATCTGTTATTTCTGCCTTTAATAAATCTAGTAAGCAACGAACTGAATGTCCGGTATACTTATCATGATTATCCTGATAAAAACTTGTCATATCATAACGGAGATGATGAACTTTAATTGTTGAAGGGTCTATTTCAGTTGAACTAGGAAATGTGGTTCCAGTTCCTAATCCCCAGAATTGGTTAAGTACACTATGCCATATACCTGCTGATAATGCCGTAAAACCACTACTATTTGTCGCATTTGTGTTTGGTGAATTCCAATGTAAGGTTCCTGCTTCTTTTAATGCTCCGCCTGCTACATCTGTTCCACCTAAATAATTAATCAAAGTATCCCATTCAGATTCTGTTGGGAGATGCCATCCGGAAGGACAAACGCCCTTAGCTCCTTCGGTCGTTACATATTGCATCATTTCATTCCACTGATATAACCCACCATATTCATCACAATAACTTTCATTATTATCATAACAATACTTTTCAATAATCCCGTTATCAGTTTGGTTATTAGGTCTGTCAATCTTTATTCCAGCATTTAAATTTTCCGCCATCCAGGTTTGATTACCAATTGTTACTGCTTTATAGACCTGTGCGTCCCTGTCATCAATAAAAGTGTCGTATATCCTAATGCTATCGGTCACAGTATTATTCAATGCATCCGTGACACTTACCGAATAAACTCCCGCCATTAACACATTAATATCTTCAGTTGTGGAATCATTGGACCAAGAATAAGTATATGGAGAAACTCCACCGGAAACAGTGAGATCAATTGAACCATCATTGCCGTCAATAGAAGTTGGGTTAAAACCAACTATAGATATACTTAAAGTATCTAGTAAACAACGAACTGAAAAACCATACCTCTTGTCTTGCATTTGACGGTGTACCTCGCTGTGAGGGTTACGCAGCATACGGTCCCAGGCATTATTGGTATCGTATTCTGAGCTTGACCACCAGCGAGCGTCGATTCCAAAATAGTCGAAATGATCATGAATACTACGGTAACCACCAAGCAATGCTGAAAAGCCGTAGTTATTTGTTGCTCTTAACTGATCTCCCTCATTAGTACCACGATAGCCCTCACTGTCTGCATCACTCTGGCTCATCCCAAGGTACATTTCCAATTCCTTCCATTCATCATCTGAGGGCAAATGCCAAAATGAGGGACAAGCATCGAGCGAAGCAGTCCAATTATATAGCACCCCGTAGGTCTGGTAATTTACGGTAGCTTTTGCCTCACTTACACTGGTACCCTGGTAATCATAAACGTAATAATTAGGTTCCGTATAGGATCCTTCGGAAGGTGGACTAACAGAAGGCAAGTAAGCCAGGTTTTCCGCCATCCATATCTGGTCACCAATTGTAACTGCTTTATAGACCTGTGCGTCCCTTTCATCAATAAAAGTGTCGAAGATTCTCACGCTATCAATAGTTATACAATTATTAGCATCTGTTATAATTACATGGTAATATTGGTTTGCAGATAATCCAGTCACTATTGAATCTGTTGTATTTAAATCATCGTCCCATAAATAGGAATATGGTTCTGTTCCTCCTATTGGAGTAATTGTAGCTGAGCCGTCAGATAATCCAAAGCAGGAAATATTTGTGCTATTAGTTATTTCTGCTAACAAAACTTCCGGTTCAGATAACATTACGCTATCAATAGTTATACAATTTTTAGCATCTGTTATAGTTACATGGTAATATTGGTTTGCAGATAATCCAGTCACTATTGAATCTGTTGTATTTAAATCATCATCCCATATATAAGAATATGGTTCTGTTCCTCCTGTTGGAGTAATTGTAGCTGAGCCGTCAGATAATCCAAAGCAGGAAACATTTGTGCTATCAGTTATTTCTGCTAATAAAACTTCCGGTTCTGATAGCATAACACTATCAACAGTTGTACAACCATGCGCATCAATAACCGTAACATTATACCAGACATTTGGTGATAAGCCTGTTGCAGTAGAATCAGTTGTGCCTTCAGGATCATCCCACTGGTATGAATAAGGAGCAGTACCACCTGATAGAGTTACCGTTGCTGTGCCATCTGAATAGCCGTTGCAGGTCATGTTTGTACTATCAGAAATTGCAGCCAGTAGAATAACTGGTTCGGAGAGTATAACACTATCAACAGTTGTAGAATCATGCCCATCAGTGACCGTAACATGATACCAAATATTTGGTGATAAGCCTGTTACAGTAGAATCAGTTGTACCTTCAGGATCATCCCACAAATATGAATAAGGAGCAATACCGCCTGAAGGAGTTACCGTTGCTGTGCCATCTGAATAACCATTGCAGGTTATGTTTGTACTATCTGTTATTTCTGCCTTTAATAAATCTAGTAAGCAACGAACTGAATAACCGCTATACTTTTCAGAATGATCCCAATAGAAACTTACCATATCATAACGGAGATGATGTACATTGACATTATTGTTATCAATTTCTGTCGAAGAATATAATGTGTTCCCGATTCCTAATCCCCAGAATTTGTTAAGTACATTATGCCATATACCTGCTGGTAATGCTGTAAAACCACTACTATTTGTCGCACCAGTGTTTGGTGAATTCCAATGTAAGGTTCCTGCTTCTTTTAATGCTCCGCCTGCTATATCTGTTCCACCTAAATAATTAATTAAAGAATCCCATTCAGCTTCTGTTGGAAGATGCCATCCGGCGGGACAAACACCTTGAGTTCCTTCAGTCGTCACATATTGCATCATTTCATTCCATAGATAAAGACCACCAAAAGTATCACAGTATGCTTCATTATTGTCATAACAATATTTTTCAATAATCCCGTTATCAGTTTGGTCATTAGGTCTGTCAATCTTTGTGCCAACATCCAGATTTTCAGCCATCCAGGTTTGATCACCAATTATTACTGCTTTATAGACCCGTGCATCCCTTTTATCAATAAAAGTGTCGAAGATTCTTATGCTATCAACAGCTACACTATCTTTTGAATCGGTCACAGTCACAATGTATAATCCGGCAGATATTCCACTTATGTCTTCAGTAGTTTCACCATTTGACCAATTAAATGAGAATGGGCTTAACCCTCCTGTGACTATTAGATCAACTGAACCATCTGACCCACCAACTGAAGTAACATCAGTTCCGATGAGGCCTATTACTAATTCATTATAAAGTGCTGAAATTTCGCTTGAATCTAAGGCATGGTTGTAGATACGGATTTCATCAAGGTAACCATAATAAGCATTTCTTCCATTAACTAACATGCCTCCAAATCTCCAATAACCATTTCTTGATTGAGCCGAAACGACAGAAGGCTTTGATGCTCTCAAGGTATCGTCCACATATAATTCAAATCCGTTTTCAGATGAAAGATTCATCACAATGAAGTGCCATTTATCATCTGCATATAAATCTTCAGTATACATATATTCACTGTGTCCTGGATAAACATGAACCCCTATTCTTCCATCAGGAGCCATCGTGACTTTTCTATCATGATTAAATGAAGTACCAGTTTGACTATCAGAAAAATTAGATACTACAGTATACTCATCCGGGGCTATTTTAGGCCCGGAGTTATCTGTTTTAAACCAAAATGAAACAGAAAATGTTTGTGGGTTTGAGTATTGTGTTGGGTTTGTAATACCTGTAGTATTATTCGTATCAACATAATAGGCATAGTTTTCGTTATTAAAACGATCATCCCCAAAAGTTGAATCTTGTACAACTCCATGATTATCATTACCACTTTCATCATTAAAGTTGCCATTTAGAGAATAATAAAACTCCAGGCCTTCAGTGGGAATTTGAGCAAATGAAGCAAATACTCCAAAACAAAATGCTATTGTGATTACGATTGTTTTCATTATTTAATAATTACAAGGTTTGTATTTCTTTTTGTTTTTAAAGTGGTTCACTTTTAATGACTATTTATGAAGCCTGAAAAGTTTATCTAACTCCGTGTTCAATAGAAAACAAATTATTTTATTGAAAATCAGTTGTATCGTAATTTTATTAAGCCACTTAATTTACTTAATTTTACAATATCAAAAAACATAAACTCGGCAAGTAACCGGAACAACTCGTTCTGCGATACGTAATACTCGATAAATGAATATAAATTGCATCATACTTGATGACGACCCATTGCACATAGAAGAATTGCTTGAACTGATCGATGAAATAGATGGCGCCCAGGTAATTGCAACCTTTACAAAACCTGCTGAATTAATACAATTCTTAAATGAAAAAGAAGTTGACCTTATGTTCCTGGATATTGAAATGGACGGTTTATCGGGTTTGGAATTAATGAAAACCCTTAAACAAAAGCCTATGGTTGTTTTTGTTACTGCTTACCCGGAATACGCCGTGGAAAGCTTTGAATTCGAACCATTGAACTATATTGTCAAGCCGGCTACCTATCTTGATATAGTTAAATCTGTTGAACGTGCAAGACAAAGGAAAAAAGGACTGAAAGAAGAAAATGATTACATCTTTATCAAAACCGGATACAGCAAATTCATCAAACTTGCCTATAAAAACATTTTATTTATACAATCATTAGGTGATTTTATTATTATTCAAACTTCATCAGAAAAATATATGACTTATCTAAAACTTAAAGACATTAGAAAACATTTACCGTCATACTTTTTACAAACCCACCGGTCATATATAGTGAATTCAAAAAATATTACTTCAATTTCCACAGGGGAAATCCAGATTCAAAAATTCACAATTCCGGTAAGCCGTTCCTATAAATCTGAAATTGAAGAAGGAATATTAAAAGGTCATATACCTAAGAGATGAAAATCAAAACTTCATCTAAAACTTATGAATTTACAGGCAAAATAATTTCAACAGTTGTTCCTTTTAAGGAATCACTTTGAATTTTAAGTTCCCCGTTATTTTGATTTATAAAGTCTCTGCATATTTTCAGACCCAGCCCGATCCCTTTTTCCTTCGGGTTTAAGTTCTTGCCTATTCCCTGGCCATCATCTTCAACTGAAATTGTTACTTTGTTATCTTTTTCCTTTATATTTATCCAAATATTTCTACCCTGTGGTGTATATTTTACTGCATTGATAAGAATATTGCGAAAAGACGTGTCGATCATATTTTGATCTGCATATGCAGTGTAATCTGCACAAGTGTCATAATGTATGTTGAGGTTTTTCAATTTAGCCTGATTTTGAATCAGAGAAATGTTTTGTTCTACAATATGGTTCAAATCAAGTTGTATAGGAATGGGCTTAAGATGTTTTGTTTGAGATGCCGACCAGTTGAGAAGGTTATCAAGCAATTCGAGGATATGTTGGATTCCACGGTTTAGTTTCTGCTTATCACCGTTCACTCCCGGATGAAATTTGAACATCTTCATTAAGGATATTAACGGACTTCTCAGGTCGTGGGAAATTATAGAAAACAACCGATCCCTGAACCTGTTGGCGTCCTTTAGCCGGGTATTTATTTGTTTTATTTTCATGTACCCGAAAATTGTAATACCCGACAGAACCACTAATAAGGAAATGATTATGAAATTTCTCCTATTCCTGTTTCTGAGAATTTTTATTTCAAGTATTCTTTCCTGTTCTTCCAGCAAGTTTTCATACTCTTTTAGATAAAGCGCTTTCTGCCTTCCTGCCATGAATTGCTGAATGCTATCACGGGTTTGAAACATCCTGAGGGCATTCTTAAAATCTTTCTGAGCAAAGTAATATTTCCAATAAGTTTGGGCTAAATGCTGATCTACCTCCATGTCAAACAAGATAGGGACAATTTTTTCACTTAAAGTCAAGTAATAACGGGCACTTTTGTAATCCTTGCTTCGAAGATAATTTTCTGTGAAAGTAATATATGTTTGAAATCGCTCCAGCCATGCATCCTCAGGTACTGTTATCAGCGCTGAATCCATATATGCCCTGCTAAGAATAATATTTTCTCTTTTGCTTAGCCGGGAATAAAATACAGCTTTAAATTGATCATTCCCTGCTTTTTTAGCTAAAACCAGACCTTCCTCATTTCTACCGTTTATTTTATGTAGATTAAGCAAGACAGGATAATTGTTGGAATTTAAAGCTTTTTCCCGGGCCTGGGCTGAATATTTGTTCCATAATTCTGTATCTGAAATTTTAACATAGATTTTGCCAATATTTAATAACAAATAGCTTGCTATAGAATCGTTTCCAGCTTCTTCTGCCATAGGAAGTCCTTTATGATAATTTTCAAGGGCAAGATCCCATTGCCCGTATACCTGATAACGTATACCCAATAAATTATAATTTCCTGCCTGTATTGATTTAATTTTATGATTTCTCTTATCTTCCAGATTATAATTTGAATTGAAATAATTGATAGATTCCCGGATGACTCCCAGGGAGCTGTCTTTATTATGTTTTATATGATAAGCATCCGAAATTTTTTCATAACAATATGATATCTTATCTGGCTCATTGTTCTTTTTTGCTCTTTCCAACGCCCGGTTATAAACAGGAAGTAATGAATCGGATTGTGATACGAGGGTTTCCCATTGGGAATAGGCGACAGTATTAATACCTACAAAACACGCAATAACCAGAATTCGTAAGCATTTCATTACATATGTTTTTTATTTTTAAGGGCAAAATCCGGCAAAACATTATTCAATCTTTGTAAGTTACGTTATTTTTTAAAAAAGGAAAAGTGATTTAAAATATCTTTTATGCGAAAGATACTCTATAGTTAGGCTTTCCTCTTCCGGTCCATGAAGCGATTTTTCGTTAATGTACGATAGCAGTTGGACCGGCGTACTTATTCAGCATCCTTACCCCGGGCTCCGCCCGGGGCTATTGTTGTTCGACCCCCAAGGGGGTCGTTTCCAGCAGAGAAAAATAACCCTGGTCAGACTAATATCCAATACAATAAACCATTATTTACTAATCGAGATAAGAACCTCGTAGGTTCCATTATTTGCCTAAGGCATCTCTTTGAGAGTAGAATATATAGTCAATATAAAATATGTACGAAATTACCATGGCTGATCAAGATTGAACCGCTGCATTCTTCCATTGGAATGCCTTCGGCAGGCGCAATGATCCGGCAGCTAAATAAAGAAAAACTCGTCAGACGAACTGGAGTCGTCTGACGAGGAATTCATGGAGTGGTTTTTCCCTGATGATTTCCCCTACCTATTCTTAACTGATTTTCCTCAGTATTTCAGATACAGTTAACCCTTCATCCAATAGTTCTTTCAGGATTTTGAATTTTTCGAACTCAACAGGAGGGTCTTTCATCTTTTCCCATGGCACTTTAACATAAACTCCGGTGGAAGAAGCAAATATTTTATTATTCATATCAATAATTGTACTCTCGGTGTATATACGTCTCGTTTCTAACTGGGTCAACCGGCTTATCACGAAATAAACCTTGTTCAGGGGAGAAGAGGCCCGGTATTTTATCTGAAGATGAATTGCCATTACGATATGGCCATTCCAAAACGCACATGAACCCATACTTTCGTCCATGACCGAAGCCAAAAACCCACCATGACAAAAACCGGGAGGTCCCATTACCCCTGAACCGGAAATAAACTTCCATATTACGGATTTCTGTTCTTCTGAATAATATTGTTCAATGCTAACCTTTTCCTTCCCACCAGAGAGCCAATGTGATACATGAAAGGGTAAATGTAGCGATGCCTTTAGAACCGATTCGATATTTTCATCTTGTGGCATAACAATTGGAACGCTATGTTCTATATAATATTATGATTTATTTAATTTATATCATCTTATTATTAGATGAAATGTGACTAACTCAAGCAATAAAAGGTTGTGTGAAAACGGTTAAACCCGTTCGTAGTTGTTTCGGTAGTTGCAAGGTCCCACAACTAAAGTTGTGGGTTAATATCTTGAATATCAACCCATAGCTTTAGCTATGGGAACGATTGCAGAAACTAAATAAGAAAGGCGGTGCAACTGCCATTGCTGCCAAGAAGTAAAAGCTATACATGCACCTCTATATTCTGACCTATCCAGGAAGAAAGGTATAAAAATTACTAAACAATTCCATGAAGTTGGATGTAATAAAAAATTACAGTCTCTGTATATAAAAATCGCAGGTATAAAATCACTTAAACCTCTCTCCGATCGATAAATTTCACTAATTTTACTTTGTATAATCCTGAAAAAAATAAAAGTTATATTCTAAATTTTGCATATTTTACAATAACATAAATGATACAGATAATTATTTTTAATCATTTAAACCCCTTAATAAATGCTCAGATTAAATTCATTCGTTAAATCCATCATTTTTATCGTTTTTATTTTTTTACCATTATTGGGATTTGCCCAAAAGGTAGCGTTTGATAATGCAAAGGTTAAGTATACTCAACTACCTCTTTATCCTTTGCCTGAAGAGATAAAGACCTATGAGGTTCGTCTGGTGATAGAACTTCCCGATGAAACGGAAAAACCTGACCAGCTTAACAATCAATACCTGAAAATACAAGGCTATAAAAAAATCAAGGATGGAGGAGACTTAATAATAGACCTTGTTTTCGGAAAGTTCAGGTTACTTGGTAAAGAGCTTAAAACAGATGAGGTTTACAATATAAACGCCGGTGAAAACATGACAGGATATTTTTACAAAATCCACTATGAGTATCCTGTAACACTTACTGTAATTACCGGAAATGGTAAGGAAATGCTTCGGCAGGATGTGAAGCCGGATAAAGATCCGTTGAATTTTGGGATTTGGGATTTTTATTAACCAAAGACTTTATGGGTAGCCTCGAATTAAATTATTCTTTAGAAACATGAAAATTGTTATGTCTCATATATATATTCTTTTCTTTATAGTTACTTTCCTGATTTCAGGGAATTTTCTGTTATCCCAGGAAAAGAATTATCTGGTTCGTACATTTAAGAAACATAAGGAAGCAGTAAATTCAGTTAAAATAAGTCCTGACGGGCGTCATCTGTTGAGTGGTTCTGCAGACAAGTCTATAATTCTATGGGATATCGCAACCGGTAACGATTTGCTGATAATTAAAGACATTCCGAGAAAAGTTCAGGCTGTGGAATTTTCTCCGGATGGTAATTACTTTCTGGGAAATAGCGGGAATATTATAAAATTATGGAAAATCGACGGGGAATATATCAATAATTTTAAGGGACATTCAACTGACATCTGGTCCCTTAAATTTGCCCCTGACGGAAAAAGCTTTGTAAGTGGATCATTCGACAGGATCTTCAGGGTTTGGGATTTTCTGGAAATCCGGTTGCTTCAAACCATTGAAGGACATAAAAAAAGTGTGCTCACAGTGACCATAGATCCGGGTGGAAAACGAATTGCCAGTGGTTCCCTGGATGAATCCATTCGAATATGGGATAAAAACACCGGAGGTCTTGTTACCCATTTTTATGGTCATCCGGAGAATATCTATGATCTGGATTTCAGTCCTGACGGAAAATATTTAGCCAGTGCATCAAGAGATAAAACGGTAAAAATCTCGGATCCTGAAAAAGAGGAGTT
>DAOVQI010000216.1 GCA_030628785.1 Bacteroidota bacterium | reverse complement strand
TCTATGTACTTTGCACCATGGTCTCTGCGCTTTGCTCTCTTACTGGAGACTGTAGACTGTGGACTGCCGACTTATTTCAGCTACTGCTACTTCCACCTCAACAAAATGACGAACCGGAGCTTCGTCCTACTGCCTGCTGCCCCTTCACCCTGTCACTCCTTCGCCCTCTCGCCTCTTCGCGCCATGCGCTCTGCGCTTTGCTATCTTCCTGGAGACTGTAGACTGCCCGCCCGAACGTACCGTTCGGTACGGGCGGGCCGACTGGAGACTTATTCCTGCAACTGCAACTCAATAAATCACAAATCATAAATCTAAAATCTTAAATCTTTTAGAGCCTTCTAGGGGATTTGAACCCCTGACCTGTTGTTTACGAAACAACCGCTCTGACCAACTGAGCTAAGAAGGCTTTGGGAAATATGAATGATGAAGTCCTGCCACGTGAAATGCGACGCCTGCCCAGTGAAATTTGAGATACGAAAACATTTCACCAGGGAAGGAGCATATTTCACTGTGGTTGAAGTAAAAAAGTAAATAAATAACAATTAACAATTAACATATAACATATAACAATCAACCTAATTCTCTTTTTCCTTCAATCGTTTCAATCGCTCCAGCAATGGCGGGTGCGAATAATGAAAAAAAACGAATGCCGGATGAGGCGTAAGGTTACTTAAATTCTTAACTGATAATTTCTTCAGAGCCGATGACAAATCTTCGCCATTGAAATTAAGTTTAGCAAAATTATCGGCCTGAAATTCATTTTTCCTTGAAAAAAAATTCATACCAAGACCAATAATAGTGGATATCGGGCTGTAAAGAATGCCGAATGCTATTAATCCCAGGTGAAAGCTTGGGATACCGGAACCCAGTGCCCCGGATAGTTTCGGATTTCCAATAAAAAGCGAAAGAATAAACAGAGTTAAGCCCGTTTGTAAAATGGAAATAATAATGCCTGTCCTGGTGTGTTTCTTTTTATAATGCCCGATTTCATGAGCCAGTACGGCAAGTATCTCATTTTGAGTCAGGTCTTCAATCAATGTATCAAAAAGCACAATTCTTTTTTTTGCACCCAACCCGCTGAAATATGCATTAGCCTTGGTTGACCGTTTAGATCCGTCAATTACATATAAATTATCAAGTTTAAAATCAACTTTCTTGCATAATTCCTGTATTGCATTCCTTAATCCTCCTTCTTCCAATGGTGTTTGTTTATTAAATATCGGAACGATAAGTGTGGAGTAAAACATGGTCATAAAGATCATAAACACACTAACCAGTATCCATGTATATATCCAAAACATATTAGTTGTTTGTTCATAAAACCAGACAACCAATGCCAATAACCCGCCTCCAATGATTGCTGCCAGAAACCAGCCTTTTATTTTATCCAGGAAAAAGGTTTTCAGTGTTGTTTTATTGAATCCGTATTTTTCTTCGATAACAAATGTATCGTATAATGAAAATGGTGTGGAAATAATATCCATGACAAAGCCAAGTATTCCGAAAAACAGCATGGCAATAAAAATTGAATTGCCACTTAATAGTCTTGCCCAACCATCCACCATTGAAAATCCTCCGAAAAACAACATAAAGAGGAGAATAAGGAATGTCAAAATACTGGTAATAAGTCCCAGTTTCTGGTTTTCAAAATAATAGTCCTGCGATTTCTTATATTGGTCAACATCGTATATTCCACGCAATTCTTTTGGCAATTCGTTACTCCAGCGTGTACTATTCAGGTAATTCAGGAGCCTTTCCAATAAGAAGTCGAAAATCAAAATCGCAATAATGATATAGAATACGGTGGTGAACATATTTATAATTCAAATTATTCCTAGTAGAGCGTTTCTTAATTAATATGGTAATAAATAAATATTAAACAGAAATTTAATTAATCTAATTAACCTAATTGATCTAATTTCTAAATAAATTCCAAAAATCAAGTCCCAATTGGGTTATTGGGAATTTGGGTATTATTATAGAATAAATAATTCAGAGATAATCGTTAATAACAAATGTGCAAAAATAACATTTTGCCGGATTATCTGTTGAGTAATTTCCTTTTTTCCTTTACTCTCTCCTGCAAGAGTAAGAGGTATTCTTTACTGCTTGATCTTTTAAACATAAGGTAGGATTTTTCAGCCCATTCCAGGGCTATTTCTAGCTGATCTTCAATTTCAGATGCCAGGGCCATGTTAAGAGCTGCTTTCGCTGCCAGGCTTTTTTTCTCCCCATATGCAAGTTTTTTCCATATTTGCACCGCACCAGTCCAGTTATCCTTCAAGACTTCCTTATCAGCCTGTTTTATTTCCTTACTACCCGACTTATAATAAAACCGGTCAACATCCAGCCAGGATGGAACAATTCTTTTACCGTAGCCGTATCCCGCCCAGTAAGCCGCTTCCAGTATTGCGTTATTCTTTTCAGGTAACTGTTTCAGTGCCCTTGATGATTCATTGTCTGACCTCTCCCATTGAATTGTATCTATATAGAGATATTCATCAATAATCTTCTTATTTGTTAAATCATATATCCTCCAGAATGCTTTGGGGCTTACATTTAAATATGCGACATAATTTCTTTTAAGAATAGCATCT
The DNA here is from genome assembly GCA_030628785.1 of Bacteroidota bacterium. Lineage (GTDB taxonomy): Bacteria > Bacteroidota > Bacteroidia > Bacteroidales > VadinHA17 > CAZEWS01. The sequence goes on along the minus strand of DAOVQI010000216.1, from coordinate 3,494 downwards.
TCAGCATTGTGAAAAAAACTATACTGAATATCCTTAGAAATGGTGTCTGAACAGTCGTAATCTTCAAGTGAAATCAGTAATTCAGTGTTGGTTTTAGCACAAACCCATTCAACATCCTGCAAGTCAAGTGGTAATGGTTTACCCATTGAATCGTTACTTAAACCAAAATAATATAACAGGGAATCGTAAAATACAGTGTCGATAAAGGGTGAGGTAATCAACAGATCGGATAACCCTTGAATGCAATTGTGGGTGAGTTCCTGATGTTGAGGTGCATCGTTTGATGGCAGATGTTTGCCTGAATCCTGATTTTGAGTGACAAGGTTTGTTTTCAGGCTCCGGTTGATTATGGTGATTTCATGAATATCACGAGGCAAGGATACTTCAGAGGACTCCAGTATTTGGATTTTAATAATGGATGTGGTTTGACATGCTGTGCTTAACATACAGAAAAGCAGTATAATAAGTATCCATCCTGAATGAAATAATCTCATCGGAATCTTTCTGTTAGGCTCCAAAAAGGGCCCATATTGATAACATGTTAACGAAAATTTTGTAATTTGGAGATTGATATTTGATATTTTTGGTTCATACAGGTATTAAGATAAAAAAAATATGCGTTAATCCTGCTTTCGCTGGTTTGACAAACGGTTCTCAAGGAGTTGAATATAGGTTTCAATGGTTTTATTTTGGTTTAACTGCCAGGCTGCCTTAGCCAATTCCACGGCATTTTCCATTTTGCCTTTCATTTCATTGATCATTGCCATATTGTACTTAGCGGCAGAAGCAATTTTTGGATCGGGATTGTTTAAATTCCGTTCCCACAGTTCAGCTGCCTTGTTCCAGTATCTCTGAAAGACATAAGTTTTTGCCATTTTAAAATCATCATTTCCTTTTGGGAAATACCTTCTTTCCACCGTAGTGTATCCCGGATTCAGAAGTTGTGCAAATTGCTCTCCAGCCAGAAAACTTGCCTCCTCAATAGCATTCTTTTTCCCTGGTAATTTCCGTTCGGCTTCTTTTTTCGAACTGGCTTCAACCTCCCTGAAGGTTGAATCCCTTACGGTTTTCGTGAACAGAATTTTTGATTCGGCCGGATAATAAATCCGCCAGCTTAATTCTACTTTAGCTAATAACTGCCCTACATATACAACCTTTTCCCTGAGATCAAATACCACCGTACGTAATTGTTCCTCTTCAACCTTTTTCTTTGATGTTGCATAAAAACTGTAATTAACTGAAGTTGATGCACTAAAGGCTTCAAGAGACACCAGGGCATCTGAATTGTTTTTTCCGCAGATTTCTTTTATCTCCTGCCAGGGTAATGGTTCCGGAAAGCCGCTCTCTGGCTTATGGTCAACCAAACGTTCTTCAAGACCGGTTATCGAGAAGTGGCTATGTTCCTTCATTTTTTCCCGAAAACCATTCATCGCATTATCGATAGCCACCTTTTCGACCATAGCTCCTTCTCCCGATACCATTTCTCTAATAACGTTGGTTACATTAGTTGTATCATCGCGTAATCTGTATTTGACAAGTGCTAATTTTTTAATTTTTTCGGGTATATCAATATCAGAAGGTTTTGGTATGTCAATAACTATCTTTGACGTGCTGCAGGAGATTAAAAAGAATAATCCTGCAATAACGGTTAAAAAGACCCAACGCTTTGCCCTGCTCATCGATTCTACTGCAATGAATATTTTACAATCTCGGGGTTTACAAGCTTCATATAGTCACTCAAACTCATCCGTATCAGTTCGGTATGAGACCCGCCGTTAAAGGCAATTTCCTCATTTTCGGTAAGACTTTCTGCAACATAAACAGGTAGGTTCCATAAATTGCCAAATGGTGGCATGGCACCTATCTCACAGTTTGGAAAGATATCCTGGAATTCCTGTTCCTTTGCCAACTCAATATTTCCTGCACCAGTAGCGCCTCTTAAAAGTTCGAAATCAACCCTGTACGAAGCAGGCAGTATAGCCATTGCCATTTCCCCGTCAATCTTTATCATCACTGTTTTTGCAAGTTCTTTTCCTGGTATATGACATGCAGCAGCAATTTTTTGTGCTGAATAGGCTTTTGAATGACTTATGGTGAAATATTCAATCCCATTTTTATCGAGAAATTCTTTTAACTTTTTTACAATCATGACTGAAAAAATTTAAGTTTTATTCCTTACGGAATTTAAAGGATACACGTATTTTTGTCCGGTATGCAACAATTTTACCGTCCTCAATTTTCATATCCTGAGAAATAACTTCAGCTATTCTCAGGTCTTCGAGAGATTTACTTGCCAGTTCAACGGCATTTTTTGCAGCATCCACCCAGGATGTCTCACTTGTGCCAACTAATTCAATGATTTTGTAAACACTGTTATCCATAATAGTTCCTCCTTATGATTTGGTTAAAAAAATAGTAACTATTCAGTTTCTAAGAGTCTCTTTAAATATACGAAAAAAACTTATTGAATGATCCATGATAAAATAAAAAAAAAGCTGTTCCGGTTTATCGAAACAGCTTTTTTTATTATTCAGGATTTGTAAGACAGCGATCAGGTTTTCATAGCCCCGCAAACATTGATGACCTGTCCGCTTACATAAGAAGAAAGGTCAGATGCCAGGTACAGGGCAGTGTTAGCCACATCTTCCGGTGTGCCTCCTCTCTTCAATGGTATTTGTTCAATCCATGCCTTTCGTAACTCTTCAGGTATCTTTTCGGTCATATCGGTCAAAATAAACCCCGGGGCGATCGCATTACAACGGATATTCCTTGCTCCAATTTCTTTTGCAACCGATTTTGTAAACCCGATAATTCCTGCCTTTGATGCGGCATAGTTCGATTGACCGGCATTTCCACTGACGCCAACCACAGAACTGATATTAATTATCGACCCTGAGCGTTGTTTCAGCATAATTGTCTGCACACATTTGGTAAAATTGAATACCGATTTCAGGTTAACGGTAATAACTGCATCCCATTGATCCTCAGTCATCCGCATCAACAATGTATCTTTAGTTATACCTGCATTGTTTACCAAAACATCTATCTGGCCAAAATCTTCGACGATCTGGTTGACCACCTCCTGGGTCTGATCCAGTTTGCTGGCATCGGATGTGTAGCCTTTTGCTTTTACTCCCTGGGCTTTCAGTTCCTTAAGAGTATTTCGGAAATCGTCGTTATCGAACAGATCGGTAAAAGCGATATTTGCACCTTCCTCTGCAAATTTCAGGGCAATGGCTTTTCCGATTCCACGGGCAGCTCCTGTAATTAAAGCTGTTTTTCCTTCGAGTAGTTTCATATTGTGGTATTTATAAATTTGTATTTCAGATATAATTAGAGTTTGTCCATAAACTAAAAATGCTTGCTTAAGTATGAAATTCCAAACCACAAATAACAAAAAACAACCGAACGAAGTGAGCTCATGAACACCATTGAAAATTAATTATTTTGTGAATAAATAAATTTCAAGTTCCATACCGATAGCTATCGGTATT
>DAOVQI010000346.1 GCA_030628785.1 Bacteroidota bacterium | reverse complement strand
GCTCTTTCGAATGAATGGGCTTCACATGGGGTAAATGTCAATGCCATCGCTCCGGGATACATAGCAACGGATCTTACCGAATCACTAAGGAGAGAAAAAAAACGGAATTCTGAAATTATAGCCCGTATCCCTGCCGGCAGATGGGGTGAACCGGATGACTTGAAGGGTGCTGTAGTGTTCCTGGCTTCGGAAGCTTCTAATTTCATTCACGGTACTATAATTACTGTTGACGGAGGTTGGATGGGTAAATAAGTTTTAACTAACTGGCCGTGTATGAGATTATGATTTAAATAGTCTCAAGATATGACGGTTATATATATTTTCAGTTACTTGTTCCCCTACGGTTTCAGCATTTTTATTTAACAGATCCAGATATTTCTGTCCGTATTCAGCTGCAATTTTATAGGAAACATGTAACAACTGCCGTAAGTGAGGATTATAATCCGGATGACCTGGAATGTGTCGTAATGAGTTGGCCAGCTTTTCTCCATTCCAAAAATCAACTTCTGAAGGATCCGGTAGTTTCGTTTGATCAATATCGATAACGGTAGAGTAGGGGGCACAAAGTTCATTTGCCCGTTCAAATCCTTTCCGGTAAATCGACTTTGCCAGTTGAAGGGCTTCGTCACCTGAAAGGGACAGACCGATTAGTTCTTCAAGCCAGGTAGTACCGGCGGTCTTTATGTGTATCCCTTTATTATGCTTTCGGATTAAATTACCCACGACCGGGTAAATAGAGAACTTATCACTGCCTGAGTGAACACTTAATTTCAAGCTGTCAGGAAGCCTGAATTCCTTTATGGCAAAATCAATAACAAGCAAATCCTCTTCGAATTCTTTAGCAAATTGATCCAGATCTCCCACATAATCAACACCCTTGTTAAATCTACCGGTGAATTTTGGTGCAATGGTTTGTGCGGGAATACCATACATGGATACTGCACTTAAAATAAAGAATAATTCCACCGGGGTTTGTGGTTGGTCCACTTCGTCCATCGATACCTCGGCGATAAAATTTTGATTTCCTTTTCTTTCAGCAATATGATTATATATTTTGCTCGCTTCCATGATGGCAAACAAGTATTTGAGGGATATTTCCTGTAAAATATCATTTGAAATATGGAAGGGTTGTTCAATTCCAGGAATAAAGAGATTCCCTACATACTTTTTGTTCTTATCCATGAATGAACTAATATCTTCCTGAGAAGCGGGTTTGCCAATATATTCTGCAACGTCAAGTGTAAAAAAGTCTGAACTTTCAATGAATTGATCCACATTGGAAAGGTTGATATGGTCAGCGTCGACAAAATAATCCCCATTCCATTCGAGGGATTTGACAGCAGCGTCCGCTTCTTTCCGGGTATCGGAAGGGTTGGAGTGAACAATAATATGTTCCCGGAATGATTTGTTCCAGACAGGTGTGATGTCAATGCCTTCTTGCTTAGCCTTTATGAGAGCTTTTAATTGAGATTTTCCCTGGAGTCCAAACCGGTCACCAATTCCGAAGGAATATTTACTTAGATTCATGAATAAGTATTTTAATAATTTAACGTGAGTTCGATTTAATAACCATTAATATTCAGCAATTTATATTTTATTGCTTTTTTAATTTGGTGAATTCTTTGTGTTTTGGTCCCGAAAGCTTTCGGGATTGTGGCAATTTTTTAAACTAAATACCTGCCACTAAGGCACAAAGGCCACACAAAGAAAATTATTGATAATTAATAAATTATAAGAGTCAGTCTTATATCGAACTCACGTTACTTTAGCTTATAAAATACCTTACTTTTCTCCACGGGATTTTCATCTTTTAAAATTGGACTCAGCCTGAACGTATAGCTATATTCCTGAGGTTTTAGCCGGTATTTTTCATGCGGTCTGGCTCCCCAGGAATTATCCCCACCAACACCCATCTGCTTGTAATCAAGGTTTACAGAGATAAAGTCTCTTTCCTTCAGTTCATAAGCATGTTTGCTTCCCCTGGATTCCTGTGTAAGGTCTTCAATGATATAGGGCAGGGCAGACCAGCTTAAATACGGCATACCTGTTGCCATTAGTCCGTTTCCTTCGTTATTGGTAAAACTGACCCACCGGGTATCGGTCCGGTTGCCGTTTTCCTGTGGACTGATATAAGGATAGTATAGATCTTTTACTTTTTTCTCATAAACTCCAACAAAAGCTGCGGTTTTCCGGTCCTGGTAATTTTCGTGCGGACCACGACCATACCATTTTACCTGGTTGAATTCCTCAAGAATTCTCATCGTCATTCCAATTCTTGGAATATCAGGCAATTCTTCTTTACCAGGTGTGAATGTATTGTTTAGGATTACATCACCATTTCCCAATACAATGTATTCTACCTGGTGTTTCGACTCAACATCCGGAAGATCATAATCAACCCTTACACTTACTTGATTGGAGGAGGTTTCTTTCACGGCAAAATTCTTTACTTCCCGGTTTTCCCCGGCATTTTGCCATACGCCCATTCTCTTTGGCATCCTGAAGCCAAAGTCATTATCAGTAGTAGCCCGCCAGAAATTGGGTTCCGGACCTTTTTCTATCAATTCATTTTCTCTGAATTGCCAGGAGTCCAGATCCCCGGTTGTTTTGTTGAAACTAATCTGAAAGTTTTCACCTTTTACCACCAATCTTTCTTTACTGTCTTTCAAATTAAGAGAGGGAAGGGTTATGATATCTGTTTTTTCCATTTTTTCATAGAAAGGCAGTTTAATCTGTTCACTTGCTATCTCATATCCTTTGGATACTAATGGTTTTTCCATGGTCGTGGTAACACTGAAATCCAAAAAATACTCTACACCGGGTTTAACCGGTTCTTTGGGAATGGGAATGGTTACCACTTTACTTTCACCGGGTGGAATATTAATATCTGAAAGTGTACCCTGTGCAACGGCTTTATTTTCAGCCATAATCGCCCAGTTGAAATTCAGATCATTGATGTTAATAAAGTGGTATTTGTTTGTAATCCTTACTTTTCCATTTTCAATATCCTCCGGCTGGATCCCGACATATTGATATACTTTCTTTACTTCAAACAAACCCGGATGCGAAGTGCGATCAGGATTTACAAGTCCGTTGAGACAAAAGTTTTGATCACTCGGTACATCCTCTGGTCCATAGTCGCCACCATATGCCCAGTATTCTTCACCTTTTTCATTCTTTTTGACCAGGCCCTGATCGACCCAATCCCAGATAAAACCTCCCTGAAGGTGATCATTATTTTCAATTACGTCCCAGTAATCCTGAAAGTTTCCAGTACTGTTTCCCATAGCATGAGCATATTCACACAAAATCAATGGTCTTTCCTGTTTTTCGCTTGCATATTTCTCAATGCGTTCGATACTGGCATACATTGGACAATAGATATCGGTATTTGGACCTAATCCTGCCCGTTCGTAATGGACTGGTCTTGATTTATCCCGCTCATGGATCCATTTGTAACCGGCTGCAAAATTAACGCCATCGCCAGCTTCATTTCCCATAGACCAAATGACAACGGAAGGATGATTTTTATCCCTTTCAACCATCCGTTTAATTCGGTCAACATGTGCTTCTTTCCAGGTGGGATCTTTAGCCAGGCTTCTTTTACCATATCCCATTCCATGAGATTCTATGTTAGCTTCGTCTATAACATAGATGCCGTACTTGTCACATAACTCATACCATTTCGGATC
>DAOVQI010000414.1 GCA_030628785.1 Bacteroidota bacterium | reverse complement strand
CTGAGGAAATGTATAAGGATTTTGGAAAAAGAATTATATAAACTATGTCATACAATGATATTACAGATATGCCTGCCCTGTGAAATAATTATTATAAATAAAACGCAATACCAGCTAAGAAAATTTATTTTGTAAAGAAATAATAATAACCTTAATAACAACACATTGGATAATTATAATAGAAAAAATATGTTTAAGATTTTAAAAATCAGCATAAAAGGGTAGTAATTAGATATAATTTGTCCTACCAAGGGGATCCCTTTGGGAAAAGGACTCCTATGGAGAGGTTAAAAAACCTTAGCCTCAGCCTTATATAAGAAAATATCTAAGAATATAACATAACCTATTGTATATCAACAGACAAATTTGAACTTAGCCCCGCCTGGGCGGGGCGATCTCATGAACGAAGTGAGTAAATTCCGATACATATTAATTAACCTATCTTTCAGCTGCCATCAGAAACATAGGTTTCATTTCAAAACTATGGTAAAACGGACGAAGTCTTTTGGTGTTGTAGTATTGTTCAACATTTACAGATTTCTTGGTTTTTGTAATCACATCGAGAGGGACATCATCATACCTGCCGTTTTTTAGGACAACCAGGCGGCCGTGAAAACCTTTCAGAAGGAGATCCAACGCAAGATTTCCGTAAGCCATGGGAACAATTGAATCGATTGCGTCGGGATCACCACCACGAACAAGGTACCCGAGTTTTTGATTTATGGTATTTATGGTTTTTCCGCCATTGAATTTTATGGAGCGTTCTTTTATTTCGGCAGAGACCAGATCCCCGATTCCACCTAGTTTTGAATGTCCGTATGCGTCTTTTTCCTGGTTTGTGAAAATCATTTCACTACCTTTAAACATAGCCCCTTCTGAAACCAGGACAACGGAATACTTGCTTGGGTTTTGATTCCGGTCTTCAACTAACAGTTGGGTTAGCAGGTCGATATCGAATTTGTATTCAGGGATTACACAACGGTTGGCTGCACCGGCCATGGTAGGGAGCATGGCTGTAAAACCTGCATACCTGCCAAAAACTTCCATAACGAGAATTCGCTCATGTGAACCGGCAGAAGTACGGAGGCTATTGGTCATCATGATGGTACGAGTGACACAGGTGCTAAAGCCTATGCAATAATCCGTGCCCGGAACATCATTATCCATAGTTTTCGGAATAGCAACAACTTTAAGTCCTTCCTGGTATAGACGGACGGCATAACTGAGTGTATCATCGCCACCTATCGGGATCAGGTATTCTATACCAAGCCATTCAAGATTTTTAATCACTTCCGGTGTAAGATCATTATACTCTGCCTTATATTGGTCAGTCAGATGGTCAGGAATGGCATCTTTTTTTATATGACTTGGACGAGTCCGGGAGGAGTGAAGAAAGGTGCCCCCCGTTCTTCCTGCCTTATTCACAATATCATCGGTCAGGATTTGATAACAATTGCTGTTATCGGCTTTATTATCCCTGATGATTTCAGTTATCCCCGCCCATCCTCTTCTCAACCCGATAACTTTATAGCCTTCCCGGTTGGATCTGATGGTAATTGCGCGAATTGCAGGATTTAATCCGGGAACATCACCTCCACCCGTAAGGATGCCAATTGTACCTTTTGTTTTTTTTACGTTGGCCATTTTTTTGTGATTATAGTTTTATTATCAATCAGATCAGTATTATCCGTTTAAAAAACTTGCTAAAAGTATTAAAAAATAACGATCAAACTATAAAATGCTGTTAAATATCGATATCGTATATTTCGAACTTACGTTAAATTATTAAGATGCCTTAACCAAAATGATACTGCTAAAGCTTTTGGTTTTTTGATTCTTCGTATTCCGACCTCCACTTTTTCACTCCGTAAATAAACAGAAATACCCCGCTGAAAAAGCAAACAATAAAAAAGAAACTAAAAACTAAAAAGAAAACCTTTCTCAGAAAAATTAGTTTTTCCTCTCCTTTATGCTTGGCCTGGATTATCTTCAAGTCCCGGTCTTTTATGTTGAAAGCCTTTACCTGTTGAAATAATTCATTCGTTTTTTCCTCAAAAATCATATTGAGAGAGTCAATTTTTATTTCGATTGACAGGATATCATGATTGTAAAGATTCTGGATTGTGTCGAGGAGACTACGATCATTTCTTGATTTATCGATTAGCTTGTTGATGGTATCATTGATTGCTCCGGACCGGAGAATAAGGGCATTAATTTCCCGGATTGTAGTATTCACAATTGCATTTAAATCATTCATCTCCTGGTTTAGAAGATCGTGTTCAAGAGACTGAAAATTAATTTCTTCTGTAAGTTGTTCTTCTTTTGTTCCGGTTAGAATAAAATCCTCCAGAAGCTTGCCAATCTTCAGAGGAAGAAAAGAGATACCAAAAAGGAAGAGTATTAATCCGCAAAGGGCAATGAACCCCGGATAACTTTTAATAGGATTATTCATGATTTATAATGTATCGGAATTTCAAAATTGTTTATTGATTTACAATAAGTTATGTGTATGTAATAAAATTTATCTTATAAAAGGCTAAGGGCGCCTACGCTAAAGCTTCAGCGACAGCGTGCTGAGGCTAAGGCTAAGGTTTCTTTGCCTT
>DAOVQI010000371.1 GCA_030628785.1 Bacteroidota bacterium | reverse complement strand
AGTGGGATTTAGTGCTTTTGTGATTTTGTGGCCACTAAAACACTAAAACACAAAATTCACACAAAATCAATTAGATAAACGTTTCAATCGCACAACGGGTAAAAAATAATAAAGTAATGCTAAATATTGTATTATTCGGTCCTCCTGGTTCAGGGAAGGGTACACAATCTGAAAAACTGATTGAAAAATATGGTTTAATTCACTTATCCACCGGTGATATCCTTCGGGAAGAGATAGCAAAACTGACCCATTTAGGTAAAAAGGCGAAGGAATATATTAATAGCGGAGAACTGGTGCCTGATGAGGATGTGGTTAATATGGTCGCCAATCGGTTGGATAAGGAAAAAAATTCAAGTGGTTTTATTTTCGATGGTTTTCCAAGAACATGTGCTCAGGCTAAGTTTTTAAGAAATATGCTTACGGAAAGAGAAACCCGCATTAATATTATGATTGCCCTGCAAGTTGAGGAAGAGGAGCTAATTAAAAGGCTTCTGAAAAGAGGGAAGGAAACCGGCCGGTCGGATGATGAGCTTTCAATTATCAGGAACCGTATTGAAGTATACGAAAGACAAACTTCAGCGGTAATCGGTTTTTATAAAAAAATGCACAAATATGCTCCTGTTAATGGGCTGGGCACGATTGAAAAGATTTTTGAAAATATCGTTGATGTAGTAGAAAAGGCATTGTTACCGCCATTTTCGGTATGACCAGTATTATGTGAATGCTCAAGCCGGATGAGTTGGTATAGGTTATTAGTTAATTGTTATTGGTTAACGGTTTTTCAGTTATGAGTTAATGGATAGAAATTTAAACTACTTTTAAATGTAGCCCCTTGATAAAACGGAATATTCTTAATATGCATTTCTCGGGTTTTAATCAATTTTATTTATTGATCTCATATATAAAAGGATTATTCCCAAAGGTTGGGATAAAACATTTAACCGATAATTTCAGGATATCAAATAACATTTAACTTATAACTTTCACCAACCTGTACCAGACAATATAAAACTGATAAAATTTGCTTCTTTAATCAAAACCAAGCACCAGAAAAATGCCCTCCTCAAATTTCATCGATTACGTAAAAATTTTATGCCGTTCAGGAAATGGCGGTGCGGGCATTGTTCATTTGCACAGGGATAAATTTACCACCAAGGGTGGCCCCGACGGTGGGGATGGCGGAAGGGGCGGTCATGTTTTCCTGAAGGGGAACAAGCAGCTTTGGACCCTTTTGCATTTGAAATACCAGAAACATGTTTTTGCCGAGAATGGACGAAACGGTGCATCTGCTCTTAAAACTGGCGCTGACGGACAGGATAAAATAGTGGAAGTTCCTTTGGGCACGGTCGCAAAAAATGCTGAGACAGAGGAATTTTTATTTGAAATTACAAAAGACGGGGAATCAAAGATACTTGCACGAGGAGGTAGAGGCGGTTTGGGAAATGCACATTTTAAATCGCCTACAAACCAGACACCCCGGTATGCACAACCAGGCGAGTCAGGTGAGGAAGGATGGTTTATTCTGGAATTAAAAATATTGGCGGATGTAGGATTGGTTGGCTTTCCAAATTCCGGTAAATCAACGCTCCTTTCTGTTATATCAGCAGCTAAACCGAAAATTGCCAACTATCCTTTTACCACCCTTGTTCCAACCCTGGGAATCGTCCAATACAGGGATGACAGATCGTTTGTTATGGCGGATATACCTGGAATTATCGAAGGCGCACATGATGGTAAAGGATTAGGTCTCAGGTTTTTACGACATATTGAGAGGAATTCCATGTTGTTGTTTCTGGTTCCTGCCGATGCAGATGACATTCGGGAGGAATACAGGGTTTTGCTGAATGAACTAAAATTATACAATCCTGAATTATTGGATAAAAAAAGAATACTTGCCGTTTCAAAGTCAGACCTGCTCGATGAGGAGTTAATGGGTGAAATCAGGAAAAATTTGCCCGATGTTCCGTACGTTTTTATTTCCTCAATTAACCGGTTTGGGTTGGATGGAATGAAAGATAAAATATGGAAGGAAATGAACACTTAATTCCGATACATTAAATTATGCTTGAATTTCTGAAAGACCTGGATAACAGTTTATTTTTATTTCTGAATGGTTTAAATTCTCCATTTTGGGATAATGTTATGTGGAGTATTAGCGGAAAACTTATCTGGATACCGCTTTATCTGTTTATCCTGGTCTGGATGATAAAAGAATATAAATGGAAATTCCTGATTTTAATCCTGTTTATTATTGTACTTATTACTCTAAGTGATCAAATCTCCGTTCATCTGTTTAAGGATGTTTTTAAACGTTTACGACCCTGTCATGATCCTTTTTTAGCTGATCTGGTTCATATAGTGAATAATAAATGCGGCGGAGAATATGGATTCGTATCCTCTCATGCTGCCAATAGTTTTGCCATTGCAACCTTCTCGCTTGTATTGCTGAAAAACCGGTATTTTACCTGGTTTATATTCTTTTGGGCAGCCCTGGTTTCCTACAGCAGGATTTATCTTGGAGTACATTATCCGGGTGATGTGATCGGAGGCGCATTGCTTGGAATATTATTGGGATATTTGGTTTATAAAGGATTTCAGTTGTTTAATACCAAATCAGGGTAATACCATGTTATGCATCCTGAATAAAAGTACAGATCCTTATTTTAACATTGCTTCTGAGGAATATTTTCTTAAAAACTTTTCATGGGATTGTTTTCTCCTGTACAGGAATTTACCCTGTGTAATAATCGGTAAACATCAAAATACTTTTTCGGAGATAAATTATGAGTTTGTCAGGAAAAATAACATAAAAGTTGTACGAAGACTTTCCGGTGGTGGAGCAGTTTACCATGATCTGGGCAACCTGAACTTTACATTCATTATGAATGGTAAATATGGTGAATTGGTGGATTTTAAGAAATATACAAGACCAATTATTGAAGTTTTAAAAAGTTTATCCGTAGTTGCCAAATTTGAAGGGAATAACAGTTTAACCGTCAATGGCAGGAAAATTTCAGGAAATGCTGAACACATCAGTAAAACCAGGGTATTACATCATGGAACCCTTTTGTTTTCTTCTCAAATTGAAAATTTAACCGCAACGTTAAAAATTGATACATCTAAATATGATGATAGGGCAGTTAAGTCTGTGCGCAGCCAGGTTACCAATATTTCTGATCATTTAAAGACCGACCTGAATATTATTGAATTCAGGGATAAAATACTTGATTATATTTTAAGTAATTTCCCTGGTGCTTCTTTATATGAGTTGACAGAACAAGATGAAGAAAAGATCCGGGAGTTGATTGAGAAGAAGTATTCAGATTGGAACTGGAATTTTGGTTTTTTATCAAAATAGTTGCAGATTAACGACATTATTT
>DAOVQI010000349.1 GCA_030628785.1 Bacteroidota bacterium | reverse complement strand
CGGGGAACTTCATAACCCTATAATTAGAAATGGAAAAATTATCGGTAGATGGTACATTAAAGAAGGGAAAATAGGTTATCTGCTCTATGAAAAAATAGAGAATAAGACAAAATTAAATCAGAAAATTGGAGAAATGGAGAGATTTCATAGAGAATAGTTATTTTTTATTATTCCTTATGCCGGGCATTTACATTTAGAGCATCAAGCCGTTTAAAATGTTTTTCCATCCTGTTTGAAAAATCATCGAAATCTTTCTTTTCTTTCGGTGTCCAAACCACTTCAGCAAGTGCACATGCCCTTGGATAAGCCATATATTCAACATGTTCTGGTGTTTTTATATACTCGGTCCAGACATTTCCCTGGGCGCCTAAAATATGTTTAGCTTCTTCTACTGTCAGTTCTTCCGGAACTGGTTCATAGGAATAAACCTTATCCAGTGGGAGGAATCCGCCGATTGCCAGCGGTTCGTTTTCTTTTTGCTCACTCTGGTAATAATCAAAATAGCAAAAATCAGTTGGAGTCATGATCACATCGTGATGCTGCTTTGCCGCTTCAATACCTCCCGTTGTTCCTCTCCACGACATCACGGTTGCTTCAGGAGCCAGGCCTCCTTCCAGAATCTCATCCCAGCCGATCAGCTTACGATTTTGGGCAAGCAGAAATCTTTCAATTCTTTTAATAAAATAACTCTGCAATTCGTGTTCATCTTTCAGACCTTCCACCTTAATTCTTTCCTGACATTTATCACATTCCTTCCACTGGTCTTTGGGACATTCATCAGCCCCAATATGAATATACCTGCCCGGGAATAGATCGATCACTTCAGTCAGAACATCTTCAAGAAATTCAAAGGTTTTTTCATTGCCGGCACAGTAGACTTCCTTAAATATACCCCATTTCGTAGCTACTTCGTAAGGCCCTCCGGTACAACCTAACTCGGGATAGGCTGTCAATGCAGCCTGTGAATGACCCGGCATTTCAATTTCAGGAATAATGGTAATATAAAGTTTCTTTGCATGTTCCACGATTTCCTTAATATTTTCCCGGGTATAGTATCCCCCATATCTTTGGCCATCAAACTGATGAGGCTGGTCACTGTAATGGCCCACAAGGGTTTCATTCCGGTAAGCGGCAACTTCAGTAAGCTTTGGATACTTTTTGATTTCAATTCTCCAACCCTGGTCCTCTGTTAAATGCAAGTGGAAATAATTGAATTTATGCATAGCCATTAATTCAATATATTTCTTAATGAAGGCTTTCGGAAAAAAATGGCGTCCGACATCCAAATGCAGACCACGGTATGGGAAACGGGGTTCATCTTCAATATCAATACAGGGGATTGTCCATGAAACACCTTGTACCGTTTCCTTTTTTTCAATTTCAACAGGGAGCAACTGCTGTAAGGTTTGTTTACCATAAAATAACCCGGCTGGAGTTTTTGCACTGATCATAACCGATTTTGGTTTTACCGATAAAAAATAGCCCTCATCATTCACCGGTAAAGATTCATCTAAAACAAAAACAATCGCATTCCGAACCTTATTTTCATCTGAAAATTCTTCAACTCTAATATCGTAACCGGTTGCTGAACTGATCAGGTCTGCCAGTGAACTGCCTATCGTTTTTACTTCTTCTTCCCCACCAGGGATCATTATTCTCGTCTCTGGTTTGATGGTAAACTTCCCTGACTGTTCGGTGATTTTCTTAGGCAGGGGGATCAGACCTGCTCTGGATTCCGATGCTTTATTTGTTTCAAATTCACTGGTGCATCCTGAAAAAACGAATACCAGTAAAAGAATAAATGGAACTAAATGCAGTCTTTTCATTTTTTTAGGTTTTTATTTTAAACATAAATTTAATTCTCCAATTAAACATAATCAATTATTATAAAACTAAGAAATGAAAATATAGAAACATAGAAATGATTTCATAAATTAACAAGGTAAATTTTGTTTGTGCTATGCAACAGTCTGGAAACCTTCCGATTAACAAACCCTAAGGGTTTTCAAAAACCCTTAGGGTTTAAACATAGTAATATATCAACCAAAAGGCAAATCGATTGCCCTGGTGATCATTCCACCAAGTATTTTTCCCCCATCTTCGGTAACTACAAAGCAGTCTTCTATCCGAACGCCAAATTCACCATATATATAAATACCCGGTTCATTGCTAAACGTCATTCCCGGTTTCAGCTTTAGTTTGTTCCCCTTTACCAGGTAAGGATATTCATGTCCTTCCATGCCAATCCCATGTCCCAGGCGGTGGGCAAAGTATTCATAACCGGCACCAAACCCTGTGTCTTCAATTACTTTTCTTGCTACGGCATCGATCGATTCACACGTTTTTCCCGGCCTTACCGCTTTCATGGCTTCTGTTTGTGCTTTCAGAACAATATCGAAAACCCTTTTTTGCTTATCAGATGGTTTTCCAAATACGATAGTACGGGTTACATCTGAGCGATAACCCTCTACACTTGTACCTCCATCGACCAACACAATATCTCCTTCATGCAATTTATACACTTCCCGGGAGCCATGAGGAAATGCAGAAATGTAACCGAACTGGGGACTCCCCCCACCTGAAACTCCCATTTCCGAGTGTGCCTGCTGAATATGGTTTCTAAGCTCCCGGGGACTCATACCTTCCTGTAATTTTTTGAAAGCTTCACGATATGCCATCTTGGTAATCTTGTTTGCCAGGTCCATGTAAGCCAGTTCCTTTTCATTCTTTATCCACCGTCAACCTGTTGTGATTACTGAACCATCCACCACTTGAATATTACTACCCTGTATGGTTTTCCTGATTCCCTCAACCACGAAGTTCCGTACCGTTGGCCCGATGCCCAGTTTTACTGCGGGTGTTCCCAGGTCTTTCATAATTCCTTTTACCAATTCGTACGGTGACTCATGTTCTTCCCAGGTCCTGATATCCGAGCCAAATTGTATAACCTCTTTTGCCCTTTCCAGCTCAAAAGCAGGACATATCCAGATGGGATCTCCCTTCAGGTTAATAATTGCCCCGAACAATCGTTCACTGCGCCACCAGGACATGTTCAGGAAATAACTCAGGTTGGCGCCACCGGTTAACAACAGTCCATCCATCCGGTGGTCAGCCATCAATGTTCTGGCTTTTTCAAGTCTGCCTTCATAATCTTCCCGGGTTAACGGTATAACCCCATCCGTCATTTTTTGAAGGGTTTGGGTAGTGTCTGTTTTGGAACAAGCCAGTATCCCGGGAACCAATCCAAACGTAGTGATTGTAAGCCCACTGGTTTTCAGGAATTTTCTGCGGTTAATAGACATGATGAATAGTTACGTAAAAGATTTTTGAAAGGTAATATTAATTAACTTAAGTTGCTATACATGACGTCTTAATTAATGCAGCATAATTTATATAAGGTTTCGTTCGGTTTGCTCCATGCAGTCAATTGAACCGAAACAGCTTCTACAAGTTCCTCCAATTGTGGAAAATACTCATTATGTGTGCACAGTCTTCTTGTCAGTTTCCAGACACGTTCTATTGGATTCAATTCCGGACTATAAGGCGGTAAGAACTCCAATTGGAATTTCTCTTTATGTTTTTCAATCCATGGTTTCAATAGTACAGCATGGTGATACTTGGCATTATCCAGGATTACCACT
>DAOVQI010000042.1 GCA_030628785.1 Bacteroidota bacterium | reverse complement strand
TAATATCAACAGACATAAGACCTGATTCACCAACATGTGCTTCTGCATGAGCCATTTCATCAGGTGCTGCAGCTACTGTACCAGTCGGGTCAGAAAATTCAGCATATGCACCGGGAACATCTGGAATTGAACTTGGAGAGTAATTAGAACTAAAATAAGTACGAACATTTTGCACACCGGTAACGCGCTCGCTGTTATATTCATTTAATAAAATAGACTGGTTGATTGCATATTCTGATACTTCAATTTCTACATCGAGCCCGGCAGGTGTAGCAGGCACCTTGATAGAATAAGCTCCGTTAGCATCGGTTGTAGAAGTGGTTTGTGTACCATGATATAGAGATGATGTTATAGTACCATATAATAAACCATAATCATAACCATAACCATAACAACCTTCACATTCAATTTTAAGATTTTCAGGCTTAATGTTGACAAACACCAATACTCCGCTAAGATTTTCTTTTACTTTGTTTGTTAAATCAGAATCAAGAGATACAATACCCTCAATTGTAGCTAAATTCTCGGTTGTTGAATAAACCGGAACCATTGTAGCCATATTACGCATTACATCGTAATAGTTATTTACGTTTGTGTCATTTTCAGCTTGAATTTGAGCTTCGTAATCAACACTAGTATAACCAGGCGCTTCAACAGTTACTGCAATATTACCGACACGTAAATCGTCAAATACGACCATTCCATTATCGGGAGTTGTCTCACTTACAATTACACCATGTTGAGAAGTTGTAACAATTGCTCCTGCAACACCGGCAACTGACTTTGCACCTTCTGTAGCATCGCTCATGTTCACTACATTTACTGTGTAATGAATAACACCTGCCATCCTTCTAAGAGAGTCCCTTAAATATTCGAGTGAATCTAATAATTCTATCACTTCGTTTTGTGCATCAATAGCTTCTTCTACTGTGAACTCTTCTCGTTCACAAGCAAATACAATTAATACCCCAGCCACTAATAAGAAGATGGGTTTGAAAATCCATTTTTTCATACGCAAATAGTTTTTTTGTGTTAAAATATCTATAGCTTCATTACAAAAATAAATTCATAATTTATTGCTAAATAAAACAATATAAAAATATTTAACAATAATATGAAAATTTATAACATTAACCAACTGTTTTCCGCACTTTTCTTGGATAAAAATGTAACATTCAGATTATAAACAATCTAGTCTCTATTTTTTTGTTAATTTGTGTGCCTCAATGCGGAAAACAGGATTGACCGGTAAAAAAGCAAGGATCAGGGAGAAAAAAATCTAAGAAAATTCATAAACAAACCAAAGGCCTCGAATGAGGCCTTTTTTTTGATCAAAAATTATTTACCCTCTTTCTTAATCAAATCTGCTTTTTCTCTCGCTTCATCAAGAAGTTTTTGGGATTTTTCTTCTGCTTCCAGAATAATTCTTTCAGCTTTTTTATCGCCTTCCTTTCTCAATTTTTCGGCTGTCTTTTTGGCGGCGATCTGAGCCAGAGGCCCTTTAGTTTCGGCTTCTTTCTCGAGCTTACCCGCATTATCGTCAGCTTCTTTCTTAACTGCTTCAGCTGCTTTTCTGGCTACTTCCTTAATCTCTTCTGCCTTAACCTCAGCCTCCTCTAATATCTTTTGCGCCTTCTTATCTGCTTCCGCTCTTAGTTTTTCCTTTTCTTCATCAATTTTTTCCTTTACTTCTTCCTTTTTCTTTTCAACTTCCTCTGTTACTTTTTCTTTTAACTGTTCTTTAATTTGTTCAGCAGCCCCGGCAGCACTTTTCTTTAAATCCAGCCTGATCTCAGGATCCTTAAAGGTCCCCCCAACCCTAACATCCACATTAATATTTTCACCCGGCTGGATACTGAGTCCTTTTGTTGAGGCTTTCGCCACCAGATCATTAACAACCTGGTCAGCACCGGAACCCAGATCAGACCGGGGGACGATCATTTTTACCAAATAATTCAAAGTCTGATCAATACCCTGGTCACCTCCAACTACCATTTTAATGTTTCCCATTTTAGTTTCAAAAGGCTCAACATAAATCCTTCCATCTTTAATAGTAAAACTTATGTTCAAATCCTTGAATGTATTAGATACGTTATCCTTTAATTTGAGAGCATTGGATATCTTATCAAGGGTTTTTGAACTAACTACTTGAATCTGTTCTGACTGCAATTTCCCATAACCATTAATGGTAGGGATAAGCGGCATCATATCCGAGCCCAGCAAACTATTGTAAGTTAATTGTGCAGACACTTTCCCCTTCAGCCCTTTTGCAGCCGGCACCAGCTTTTGAATTGTATTAAATGCATTGAATGCGGACGGAATATCAATCTTTGTAACGTCCAGATTATAGCTAACACCTGACTTCGTCATATCCTGTGGATTATATTCTCCACTCATAATCATCGATCCCTCCAGGAGATCCATCTTTAAACCATCCAGTATCACCTTTCCATCCTTTACCAGGATCACCCCTTTTGTATTCTTTATCTCTAACTGGTCGTATTTTATCATGTCCAACTTCGAGGTGAGTGTAAAATCTATATTAGAGGGCACTTCAATAACGGCAAGTTCCAGGGTATCAGTTTCTTCCGTCTCAGGTTCTTCGGTTTCAGGTATTAGTTCAGTAATATCCAGCAGGGAAGAGCTGAAATTCAGATTACCCTTGACAATTCCATCGCTAAACACAAAAGGAATGAAATTTTCCAGACGACCCGTGAAATGCATGTCGCTTTTACCCAGATTCAAATCAAACTGGCTTAATTCAACAAATTGTGGCGAAAATGCAATATTAGCATTGGGGATAAGAAGATCCTTCGGCAGATCACTGCTTATAAATTCAAAACCGGTAATCGACAGGTTACCATCTGCTTTGAAATCTTCATATTGTTCCTTTTCATACATTGACATTTTACCGCCAAATTCAAGGTTCGTTTCAATCAACCCTTTAATGCTCATGTCTTCAAGTGGTATAACATCAGCAAGACTAAAAAGATCTATTTTCCCATTCATACCACCGGCCACCTCAGGATCACTCATCGGTGTTTTTATATGTAGATTCGCATCAAAAGGATTTCCTCCAAGTTCGAGATAAAACCGGTTGACATCTACTGTTGTTTTATCCAGATCAGTTCCATCGACAAAAACCTTTGTATCAATATTTACGTTTTCGACTGATTTGGGAAGATCAGGATAGCTGAACATGCCGTTTTGTACAATCAGTTCCAGCCCTACATTCGGGAGAGTGCTATCTGAAGAACTGTAGGTTCCTTTGGCATAACCATTCAACGAAAGGGAACCGTCGGTCTGAATACCTTCAAAGTCCTTCATGTAAACTGCCGGCACCATTGAAAGGAGGGATTTGAAGCCGGTTTTTTTTGTGTTGAACGTAAGGTCTACATCGATATCGTCTCCGGGCATGGAAACTTCTCCGTCAAATCCAAGGGCAAGTTCATTCAATGCAAATTCATTGTCCTCAAACGTAAATATCATTTTAGCCAGATCAGCGCCAATCCGTGCTTTCATGTATAATGAAGCATTCTTTACATACCGGATACCATCAAAAACAAAATTTAACGATTCGGTTGTGGAAAAAATGTCCAGATCAGTGTAATCCATAGACATATCCCCTTTTAACACAAAATTGAAATTATCCATGGAAGCCATCATACCCGAACTCAAATCTTCATAAACAATTCTGGCATCCTCAATGGCAAATTTTTTCAGTTTAACACGAAAATCAGGCATCTCACCGGAAGTGGTATCAGGAACCTCCTCTTCCTCTGTTGTTTCTTTCATAATATCCCAGTTTGCTTTTCCATTTTCAAGGACTTTTGCTTTTAACCTGGGCTTTTTAAGCAGTATAGATTTTACCTGAATTCCCTCATCCCCAAACACACTCAATATATCAACTGCGGTGCTGAAGGACTGGAAATATACCAGAGTATCTTCACTGAACTCTTCAAGACCAACGACTGAAAGTTCGGTAAGGGCAAAGCTCAGGTTAGGAAAATGTTTTATAAAACTGAGCCTGAAATCAGCAAATTCAACTTTGGCATTGACGGTTTTATTAATCTCTTCCTGAACTTTAGTTAACAATTTTCCTTTAAATAATACAGGGATAAGGATTAAAAGTGCGATAATAACAACAATAAATATGGTAACGGATTTGATCAGAATTTTGAAGAATTTTTTCATAGCATGAAGGATTTTTGAATTTTATAAGGGTTATCGACAGGGTTAAAAATAAGAAAAAATGTCTAATATCAGAGAAAATAACTGTTAAGGAATTCGAAATTTTTCTAACTTTGCCGGGCATTTGGACCTGTAGTTTAATGCCGTAAAATCGTTAATCTCTGATTAACTGATTTTACGAGCATTCTCGGAAATCTAAATCCCTATGAAATCGGAAAGATTTTCGGGATTGGATAGAGGGTTTAATAGCAAAGAATAGCAATTATTGGAGACCTATAATTAATAGTATTGGACCTGTAGCTTAATTGGATAGAGCACCTGACTACGGATCAGGAGGTTGGGGGTTCGAGTCCCTTCAGGTTCACCCCTATAAACACGAAAAGGCTTGTATAATCAAACATACAGCCTTTTTTCTTTTTCCTTACTTAAACAATACTTAAACAATCAAGTCATCTTTTCGGTAATACTTTTTACCTGACCTGGCTATTGATGTAAGGGATGAGGAGTTGAAACAGGTTAAATGGTAACAAAAAAACTGCCCGGTAAGGACAGCCCTGAGACTTAGGAAAGCTCTAATTACAATCAGTTGTAAAATATATACCAGGGCTGAGATATGTATTCATTTCAACACCAGCAGGCGGGAAAGGCATTGTCCATACACAGACCTCATGTAGCCATGACATAAGGTGTAAATTTATATACTCTAAAGCAGTATTCTTAGAAATATCTAGACTGGTTAACCAGGTTTCGGCGCAAGTAAGATTTTTTAGCTTAGTATTATTTGAAACATCCAGACTGGATAAGTGGTTGCGCCATACATTAAGCATTATTAAATCAATACAATTCGAAATATCCAAACTTGTTAATTGATTTCTACCACAAAGCAAATATTCAAGTGTCGTATTCTTTGAAACATCTAAATTGGTTAATTGGTTATCTCCTCCGCTCATCGTTCCACCGCAATACAAATATATTAGTGATATATTGTTCGTTACATCTAGACTGGTTAATCGATTTCCACCACAATGAAAGAATCTAAGTGTCGTGTTATTTACTACATTCAGTGAGTATATCTGGTTATTACTGCAATTTAGTGTGTCCAGATTTATAAATGCTTCAATCCCTGTCATATCTGCAATACTGTCTTTACTAACATATAAAGATGTTATCGCCTCAGCCTCAGCGTGACTAATAATGCCGTCTCCATTGGTATCAACTCCAAGTTCTATCAGTGCATTTAAAAAGTTATCATCAGGGATAATAACTTCAGGTGACTCTTTTTCACATTGAAATAATAAAGCCACTACCAACACGAATAACAATATTCTTATTATTGCTTTCATGATCTTATATGTTTTAGTTTTTGATTATTCAAAGATACAACATGAAAGACAGAATGTCAATATCTTGAGCTAAAATACCTCCTCAATCCAGAGAGCTTTTCTTTTTCGCTTTTTTTTCGGAACTTTGATTATTATTATATAAATTAAAATTTAATTATTATGAAAGAATTTAAGAATCTTGACTTAAAAGAAATTTATGAAGAATTAATGGAAACCGCTCATAAACTTGATAAAGGAGAAATAACTGCAGAAGAAGCGAATAAAATATCTAAAAAAGCAAATAAAAGAAGAAAAAAATTAAACAAAAAAATAAAAGAAGCTATAAAATTGGTAAAACAGGATGAAAAGAGAAATAAAACATAAAATTCTAAACCTTCTTTTTCTTTTTTTTTAATATTATAATTATCCCTATTGCTATTGATATTATTCCAATCGTTTGACATACTGTCAGGTGTTTCCGCCTGACAATGAGAAAATTGACCTTTTTTTCTGGAAACTGTAGAACGACTCTCCGAGTCGTTTCAAAAAGATATTGGGAACTCCTTTTAAAACCTACGAAGAAGCCTGAAAGGCTTCAACAACAATAGCCAGGGGCGTAGCCACTGGTAACATGGCAGATAGTTAAAAATCCCCGACTACAATCGTTGATCGAAGAAAAACCGTTGATGTCGGGGATAGATACAGGAAGTTGATTAGAAATAAGATAAAAGACCCTTAGGGTTTTTAAAAACCCTAAGGGTCTGGCAGAAAGCTCCATAAGTGCAACAACAAAAACCTTTCGCTCATGTGTCGGACCAGCTTGCGCAGTTGGATCGGACGGGGTTCGCCCTCATCCGTCTGATCGCTGAAAGCGGGCGGACGGGTTGTCTACTCTCCCCTTATCTTTCAGGCTGGTAAATCTTCAATTTCAGATATGATTTTATTTGCTTTTTCAGTAATGGTTTCCGATTCCTTTTTGAGTTCGTTAACAAATTTATTTTCCTCGAATTTTCCCAATACAGCTTCAAAATCTTTAATTTTTACATTTTCATCTCCATCAATACCAAAACCAATTCTGCTGTTCGGATCAAATTCTTTTTCAACGTCTTTAAGGATCATATTGTTGAGTTTTACTGCGCTTACTTGCCATTCATTGAGAATTTTAATGAGATGCTGTGGTTCAATGTCCTTGAAATCAACACCAATTTCCTTGTTAATTAAATCAGCACACCAGGCCCAGGCAAATTCAATGTAATTATCATGAATTTTTTTCAGATTATCCGACAAATCATTAATTGTTTCAATTTTGCCCAACCTTATTGAATTCAAAAGATCCTCAATTGTACTTTTAGGGGCTAACATGCCGGATAGATCAATCCACTCGCCGCAACCATCTACACTTACTGGTCTCAATCTTTCTTTGACAGTCACAAATGAGGTTGTATCAGAGATTCCTTCCAGACGTTTTGTAATTTCGTTTCCAATATAAACTTTCTTAGCCAGGTTATAGTACTTGCTGCTTGTTTTGAGCATAAGTCGCGAAATATGAATACCATTACAGCTAACGTATTCCTGATTTTTTGAAGTCTTTTCATATAAATTTCTCAGAATTTTACCAGCGCGTATTATTTTTCCAGTTATGTAGGGATTAAAAAATTCAAAATTAATCAGGTCAAGTTTGGAAGAATCCTTACGCCGGTCCCGGGCAGGCCACTTGGTTCTGTCCCTGCGTGTTCCTACGGTAAAAAGATTCAATGCCGGAATTAATAAACTCCTGCCATTTTTTTCACTTATATATGAAAAAGGGAAATCTTCAGTATTGAAGTTGGAATTATGTTTTCCAATTACTACTGTAAAAGGACCGATCTTGCATGGCCACATAAGGTAAGAATTTGATCCTGTTTTTGAGCCACGCTCCAGGATTCCCTGATGCACCGGACCTAGCTTATACATATGGTTGCTCTGGTTAGTACCACTTCCGGCATTGTAAAAGGAGAAAAGCCCGGCTATAAGGAGTGTTGACTTATGGTGTGTTACTGTATAAGGGCCGGCAAAAATACTGCATGCTTCACCATGAAAAGCTTCAGAATTAGCAAAAAAACCTGAATTTTCTGCCGAATATTGTTTACCGATCTGTACTCCCTGCCCTATAAAACAATTATTTAATATTGAACTTCCATCAATTTTTGATCCCGAGAGAATAATAAATTTCCTGGCAGTAACACCTTCGCCAATAGTAGCAGGGTCTTCCTTACAGCTTCCTATTGTGCCATCTTCCAGCAGTAGAGCTCCTGAAATCTGTGCGCACTCTCCTATATTAACATTACGAATTACAGAACTATTGATAATCCTGACCTTCTTTTTTATATATCCCCTTTCTGACTTCCTGGTTCCAACATAATGTTCTATCATCTTCTTTAATTTTTCTATCAATAGTTTGTCATGCCGGTAATTAACTATAAGATATCCAATTTGGGAAGTGAGCTTGTCAAATATGGGAAGTTCTCTGTTGCCACCTTCATTAAGGATTTTAATTTCGGCGCCATTACCGAAAGTGTTTTTCTTACTTACCGCTAAGGTATTAAGGTTTTCTATAACAACATTACTTTCAATATCATAGCCTACAAGGTTATCTACACAAGAAATATATACATTGTCATCGATGGTACAGTCCTGTATATAACTGTTGTACAAACCACTGGGCTTTACAATTCCTTCACTTACTTCAAGCATTTCCTTAAAAACGCCCAGTTTAACCTGTCCGTTAAATTGTACATTTTTAATTCCGGGAGTGGAAAATCCATCCTTTACCTGAACTGAAAACCAATCTGGAGCCGTACAACCTTGTTCCTCAAGAGTTGCAATTTCATCTTTTTGTAGATCTCTGTAATTCATTGTATCGGAATGTTAATGTTTATGGCTTGATAATGGCAAAATTCATTATACTTTGCATTTTTAAGTCGGCAATCTGAAGACTGCCGACTGTGGACTGCCCGCCCGAACGTACCGTTCGGTACGGGCGGGCCGACTATTAACTAATTATCTGGTTGGCAACTTGTTACGGGCTATTTCTTCGATATCTTTAAAGTAATTTACAGTTTCAACCTGTAATTCCATGGTAGCCGGATCGTCGCAAACGATGATTCCCTTCTTGTGCAACTGCAGCATTGAAACGGTCCACATATGGCTGATTGCTCCTTCAACAACCTGGCGAAGTGCACGTGATTTCCCAAAGCCGGTAATGATAATAAGAACTTCACGGGCATCCATAACCGTTCCTACGCCAACAGTAAGAGCAGTAGTGGGAACTTTAGAGAGATCGTTGTCAAAAAATCTTGAATTAGTCAATATGGTATCGTAACTTAAGGTTTTAAGTCGTGTTCGTGAAGTAAGCGAAGAACCCGGCTCATTAAATGCTATATGCCCGTCAGGACCAATCCCCCCAAGGAAAAGATCAATACCACCATATTTTTCAATTCTTTCCTCATATTCTTTACATTCCTTTTCAAGATCAGGAGCATTACCATTAAGGATATTAATATTCTCACGTTGTATATCGATATCATTAAACAGATTGTCATACATGAAAAAATGGTAACTCTCAGGATGGTCTTCCGGTAATTCCACATATTCATCCATGTTAAATGTTACGACACTCTTAAATGAAATTTCACCAGCTTTATGTAACCTTATGATTTCTTTATACGTTGGAATTGGGGATGAACCCGTTGGTAGTCCCAGCACAAAAGGGTTTTCCGGTGTTGGATTGGCTTTCTTAATCTTGTCGACAATGTAAGCGGCAACCCATTTACCTACTTCTTCAGAATCATTTTTAATAACAATTCTCATAGTATTTTTTTAAATATTATTAAAGCATTATTTTAGCATCAGCCACAAAACACCCTTTATTCTCATCAAGAACAATTAAGGGGTTAATATCAAGTTCCTGAATTTGAGGGCATTCAACAGCCATCTGGCTCAAACGCATTATACAATCCAGGATAGCTTCAATATCCCGGGGAGGATTACCACGTTTGCCTGACAGGATTTGATATGTCTTTAACTGTTGTATCATCGAACTTGCAACTTGTTTACTAACAGGTGCAACACGAAAACAAACATCTTTAAAGATTTCAACAAAGATTCCTCCAAGGCCAAACATGATTACCGGGCCAAAAGAGGGATCTCTTTTAATACCAAGGATAACCTCCTCGCCGGCAGGGATCATTTTAGTTATAAAAATGCCTTTGATCCTGGCATCGTGTCGTAAGTGCTCTACATTTTCCCTGATAGAAGTATAAGCTTCCTGTACCTCTTTAGCTGATTTGATATTAAGGACCACACCTTTAACATCAAACTTGTGAACTATATCATCCGAAATAACCTTCATGACAACGGGATAACCTATTTTATCAGCAATATGAACAGCTTGTTCCTTTGAGTTTGCAACACCGTTCTCAAGTACCGGAAGTCCATATGATTCTATTATTCTGACTGATTCTTCTTCAGGAAGATAACTTCTTCCTGTTTTTATTGCTTCATCCAGAACTGTATGGGCCATAATTTTATCAATTTCAGCAAATACTTTAGGTTCCACAGCTTTATGGTTGGATCTTTTTTTGAAATTATAAACACAGGCGAATGACTTGCACATATTTTCAGGCAGGGAATAATGAGGTATTTTGTTTCGTTGTAATATATCAATACCAACAGAGACATCAGCTTCTCCCATAAAGGAAGTATAGACAGGTTTGTTGTTGTATTGGCCTGACACTTTTACCACTTCATGGGCAATCAGATCAATATCAGTCATAGACTGGGGAGTAAGAATCACAAAGACACCATCAACGTTGTCATCCTTAAAGGCATTTGACATGGCTATGTTATACCTGTCGTCCCGGGCATCCCCAACAACATCGATAGGATTTCTAATATTAGCAGTAGTCGGCAGGTTTTTTTTGAGAATTTTTATTGTCTCTTCGGAAAATCCGGCTAATTCCAAACCTTCATCAATAGCAGCATCTGTAGTAAGAACCCCGGGGCCACCAGCATTAGTAATAATTGCAATCCTATTATTTTCAGGTAAAGGCTGATAGGCAAAGGCAATTGCGTTGTTAAACATTTCTTCGATATTATCACAACGTATAATTCCTGCCTGTTCAAAAGCAGCATCACATATTTCATCACTCCCGGCAAGTGACCCGGTATGAGATGCAGCAGCAGAAGCGCCTGCTTTAGTTCTACCTGCTTTTAATATAAGAATGGGTTTCCCTCTTTTTGATATTATATCACTTGCCGTTTTCATGAGTGCCCTGCCATCCCTGATTTCTTCCAGGTATATCAGAATAATCTTAGTTTTTTCATCATCCCCGAGGTAACACAAAAGATCAATTTCGTTAATATCAACCTTATTCCCGAAACTAATAAATTTTGAAAATCCTATATGTTTGGCTCTTGCATAATCTAAAACCGCAGTGCAAAGAGCTCCGCTTTGGGAAAGAAATCCTATATTACCTTCTTCCGGCATTTTACGGGCAAAGGAGGCATTGAGATTTAACCCTGGATCAGTGTTGATTATGCCCAGACAATTCGGTCCTATAACAGACATGTCATATTTTTCGGCAATCTCTTTTAGTTTTTTTTCACGTTCAAGGCCAGCTTCCCCAACTTCCTTAAACCCTGCAGAAATTATTATTACAGCTTTAATTCCTTTTTGCCCGCACTGCTCCAAAGCCAAATGGCAAACTGAACTGGGAAAAACTATAATTGCCAGGTCGATTGGATCTGCTATATCAACTACATATTTGTAAGCCTTGACTTCAGCAATAAACTTTTCCCCGGGGCTGACAGGAAAAATTTTACCGTTAAAACCAGTATTTAAAATATTCAAAAGAATATCATGCGGGACAGTACCCTTAACATTGTTTGCACCTATTATGGCAACTGACTCCGGATAAATAAATTTCTTTAGATTTTTTTTATGTATTTTAAATCTGGTAGTCATAATTATTCCTTTTAACTTTTAATATTTATTCAAAATAAGATGCTATAAAATCAACAGAATCTGAAATGGTCTGAACTTCCAAAGCTTTATCTTCATCCATTTCAATATCAAATTCTTCTTCAAAAGCAGCTATAAGTTGGACACTTTGTAGTGAGCCAGCGCCCAAATCAAAAATAAAATTAGCATCATCAGAAATTTCTGCCTCGTTTATTTTCAATACTTTTGCAACAACGTTTTTAACTCTTTTTTGTACTTCTTTTTTGTCCATAATTTTTTCTTTTACTTAATTAATATGTATCGGAATTTACTCTCCGCCAGCCCTGTGAAATACTGCTTCGCAGTAAAGGCTTTGCCTTTATTTCATAGGGCCAGTTGGCGGATCATGAAATCGCCCCGATAGCCATCGGGGCAAAGTTCAATGTTTATGGCTTGATAATGGCTGATTTCATTATACTTTGCATTTTTAAGGTATATATTCACAGGCAAGAGCAAATGCTTTTTTATATACAGTTAAGTTTCTAAATCCAGTTGCCATTGTGTTATATAATTGTTTGATTGTTATTTACTTTTTTGTCGACTGCCGACTGTGGACTGCCCGCCCGAACGTACCGTTCGGTACGGGCGGGCCGACTATTAACTAAATTATTTATGAAACCTGAAAATTAAGGTTTTTTTTTTAATCAATTTGTGAAACTATGTCCTACTTCCATGCTTTTTTCAAGTTCTCTTGCCTGTTCCAGAAATTCTTTAACGGTCATTTCCCTGAAATAGATCAAACCGTGAGCTGCACGGATACGGGGATGTGTGTTTTGATAAAAAAATTCTTTTCCCATCAATAATTGCATATCCTTAAGCTGCTCAACCCATAATTTCTGTGCCAGTGTGCTGAAATGACCATCATGCTCATAGCTTGGAAAGGATGCATCGACCTGACTGACATAACAATTCTTAAAAGAATCATTCAAAACCGCTAAAGAATTCAGGGAAACCGGAACGATAATATTTGCTTCAGCAGCATGGTAGCGATACCAAACATTCCGGTATCCCCATATTCTGAAATCACTCAGATCTTTTTCCTTTCCCCATTCCCTTACAGATTCTGCTGTAGCCTGAAGAACTTTATAATGTGTATCGGGACCGCTACCCTCCGGATCAAGGGCTAAACTGAGAATAGTAGGATTCACCTTCCGCAAAAGGTTTAAGACCGGTTCAACGTCCCTGGTGCGGGTTGGTTGTTCGGTGAAAATATCACCTGTATAAAAACCCAAACGCAAATGGGAAATATTCCTGACCTGAACCCCAAAATGCGCCCATACCAATTCTTCTTCAAATTCTCTGATCATCCCCTTTAACTTTTGGATTTGCGGCGGATTCTTTTCTCCTTCGTAACTTTTATTTATCGTGAAAAGGATTTCGTAGATGTTGTCCCTGAGTGCCTCCTCGCTTTTCACCTTATAAATTTCAACTATAGCCCGTACAACCCTGTGGCAAAGTCCTCTTTTCTGACCCTCAACATCCATCGACGCCACTTTATTCAAAAAATGATAGACATCTTTATCCCATTTATGCTTATAACCTTCTTCAAAAAAGTCCTCGTACTTTATCATCTCAATCCGGCCTTTATCGAGAAATCCCCGGGTATCCAACAATATATTCTTAAT